>NZ_CAWNTB010000062.1:0-6206 GCF_963877065.1 Vibrio sp. V01_P9A10T6 | reverse complement strand
GCTCAGTACTTATTAAGCTGATGAGGTACGTATTTAGCGAGTTTGGTTGACTGCCGCTTCTTTGTAAGGCAGCTTCTTCACCCTCATGCACTGACTCTCAAAGCAAGAGGGCGAAGATTTTTCATACCAAGCTTCAGTTACCTAATTCAGCATAGTGTTCCTAAAAAAGATAAATTTCATAACGAGCAAATGACAAACTATGGCTACAAGGTTTGCTGTAGTTGGAAATAGCGGCCTTGTTTGGCCAATAACGCTTGGTGGCTACCGTATTCCACGATTTCACCTTGTTCAATCAGGCAAATAGCATCCATTGTTTCTAACTCGACCAAGCGGTGAGTAATAAAGAGGACCGTTTTATGCGCAAAATGCTGTTGAAACAGAGCCAGAATTTGCTGCTCTGTTTGTTTATCCAAGCCTTCCGTGGGTTCATCGAGTAATAAAATTGAACCGTTGTGGAGCAGCGCGCGCGCGATACCGATGCGGCGTTTCTCTCCACCAGAGAGCTGACGGCCGCCGTCACCCAGCCATGCGTCCAAACCTAGATCGTCCAATAGAGTATGTAAACCGACTTGCGTTAAGGCGTGAGCCAACTGTTGATCGTTTGCGCTTGGATTGGCCATCGCGAGGTTGTCTCGCAGCGTGCCATTGAGTACATCTACACGTTGGCTAACCACACTGATGATTTGGCGAAGTTCGCTCTCATTCCATGCTGTTAAGTGGGTACCTGCAATGGAGACGCTACCTTGCTGTGGATCCCAATAGCGTGACAGCAGTTGCATTAAGGTTGATTTGCCAGAGCCTGTTTGTCCCACTATTGCAACGCGATGCCCTGCGGGAATATGGAGGTTGACACCGCGTAGCACATCTTGGCTGCTGTCAGGATAGTGAAAGGTTACGTCTGAAAATTCAATATCGAATTGACCTGAGTGCTGAGTTGAAGCGGTAGGAAATTGGACTTCAGGCTCAGCCAGAATAATATCGTTGAGGCGGCGAGCAGAAGTGAGTGTTTGTCCTAAATGTTGAAATGCACCAGCAATCGGCATCAGCAGTTCAAAACTTGCCATAGTTGCAAAAGCCACCAGTGCAATCATCGGGTCGGGTTGATTACCTGCCACACCATCGGCGGCAAGCCAGATCACTAACACAAGCGTCCAGCCATTAGCGAGCATGAGCAGTGCTTGTGCAAGGCCAGAAAAATGAGCGTTAGCCAATTGATTGACCAGCAATTTTTGCTGCGCGCTAAGAATCGCTTCACGGTAACGGTTTTCTGCACCAAACAGGGTCAGTTCACTGTAGCCTTGCAACCAGTCAAGCGTTGCAATACGCAAATCCGCCTTGTGCTGGGTGAGCTCGGCACCATTACGCTGACCCAGTTTATAAAAGAGGACTGGCCACACGAGTAGTAGCGTTAGAAGAATTGCACCAAGGGTTAAGCCAATGGCAGGGTCGAACCAACATAAGAATGCCGTTAACGCACTAATGCCCAGTACACCCACGGTTACTGGGCTGATTAAGCGTAAATAGACGTGATCCATAGCATCGATATCTGCCACTAGACGGTTGAGTAAATCAGCGTCTCTGAGGTTTGACACACGACCTGGGATCAGTGGCGCGAGTTTTTGGAAGAAGAAAATACGCAGATCCGTCAGCAGCTTGAATGTAGCATTATGGCTGACAACACGCTCACCCCAACGTCCTGCAGTGCGTCCCATGGCAAACCCACGTACAAACGCGCCCGGTAGCATGTAGTTGAATGTTTCACGAGCAATGGTTAAGCCAGCAATGGCCGCTGCGGATAAAAACCAGCCGGATAAGGTCAGTAGACCAATCGAGGCAAACAGGGTTAAAAAGGCCAGCAGCATACCGAGAGATAAACCAAACCAGTGCTTTTTATACAATTTAAGGTAAGGGATGAGATCACGCATCAAGGTTCCCCTTATTGGCTTCATCAAGCGCTTGATTAGCTTGTAACATATCGGAAAACAGGCCCTTTTGCTGGCTGAGTGTGTTGTAATCGCCTGCTTGAACTATCGCCCCATTTTGCATCACCAAAATCTGTTGCACCGATTTTAATGGTGCTAATTGGTGTGTCACGATTAAAGCGGTGTGGTGTTGAATTTGGCGGTTCAAACCTTGCATCACTAACTGTTCGCTGCGTGCATCTAAGCTGGCGGTTGGTTCATCAAGTAGCCAAAAATTGCCGTTTTGTAGCAGCGCGCGAGCAAGTGCAATTCGCTGAGCTTGTCCGACAGATAATCCACCAGATCGATCGGTGATGGCGTAATCCAAACCATGTTTGTCGACAAATTCAGCCGCATAGGCATTATCTAAAGCCGAATGAAGCGCTTCGTCACTCATGTCATGCTTGCCGAGGCTGATATTCTCAACGATGGTTCCGTGCACCAATAGTGGGTTTTGCCCAACCCAACTGATCTGCTTACGCCAACTGGTATGCTCAAGATCGCTCAGTTCAATACCATTAATTTTCAAACTGCCCTGGTAAGGCATGAAGCCTAAAATGGCGTTGATTAAGCTTGTTTTACCTGCACCGCTTGGCCCGACAAGCGCAGTGGTTGAATGGTTATCTAACGTAAATGAAATTGGACCGACCAAGCGTTTTCCTTCTGGACTAAACACTTCGAGATCTTGCGCTACAATGTCAATCTGCTGTGCACCGTCGAGCGAGATAGAGCCTGATTTCACCTTGCTGATGTCTGTTTCCAAAAACTCGACAATGCTTTCAGCCGCGCCGACAGCTTGTTGTTTGGCGTGATAAAAGGTGCCCAAATCACGTAATGGTTGATAAAACTCAGGCGCAAGGATCAAGATAAATAGGCCGGAAAATAGAGTTACGGCTGTACCGTAGTAGCCGAAATTCAACTCGCCAATAAAGCTAAAACCAAAGTAAACGGCGGTGATGGCAATCGATATCGAGGTGAAAAATTCTAACACTGCTGATGATAGAAAGGCGATTTTCAATACATCCATTGTGCGAGTGCGAAAGACTTCAGAAGCGCCTTTAAGCTGATCGGCTTCGGCTTGTGTGCGGTTGAATAGGCGTATTGTGGTCATCGACTGCAGGCGATCATAAAAGTGGCCAGATAACCGCTGCAGAGCTTTGAAATTTTTACGATTAGCATCGGCCGCTTTCATGCCGACTAAGGCCATAAACAGCGGCACTAAGGGGGCGGTGATTAAGAAGATCAAACCCGCCGCCCAGTTGACGGGAAAGACCACAATCAAAATCATAAACGGGATCAACACAGATAATGACATTTGCGGTAAATAGCGCGCAAAAAAGTCCTGCATGTTTTCAACTTGTTCAAGCAGCAATGTCGCCCATGCACCGGCAGGTTTACCTTTAATGTAAGCAGGGCCCAACTCGCGAACTTTATCCAGTATTAACTGACGGATATAAATGCGGATCTGCTCTCCGCAGCGAAAACCCGCAATTTCACGCCCCCATGCGCACGCGGCACGTGCGGCAATCGTCACCACCAAACCAAGAAAATAGGGAATGAGCTCTGCTTTATCAACTTGTTCAATAATCAGTTGATGCAGAATGGAGGCGAGGAGTGCGGCCTGAGCCAGCAAAAACACACTTGATAATACGCCAAGGCCAACAGCAATCATTAACCAGCGTTTTGCCAGTTTACTTTGCTGTTTGAGCCAATTATTCAAGCTACGTTGCTTTTTCTTATCCATTTCGAAGGCTTAATGAGAATTATTATGTAAACGGAAGGGCGGTAGTATACAAAATAAAGCCCGATGGATATACCACCGGGCTGTAGGGTTTTGTTATAAAACTGGAAAATAACCTTTTGCTTACTTGTCGTTCATGCCTACTTATCGTTCAAGCTATCTAGGTAACGTTCCGCATCTAAGGCGGCCATACAACCCGTTCCTGCCGAAGTGATCGCTTGGCGATAGTTGTGATCCATCACATCACCAGCAGCAAACACACCTTCAATACTAGTTTGAGTTGCATTACCATCAAGGCCAGATCTGACCACGATATAGCCCTCTTTCATCTCTAGCTTACCAGCAAACATGTCGGTATTCGGTTTGTGACCAATCGCGATAAAGACGCCCATCACGTCCAGATCTTCTGTAGTTTCTGATTGGGTGTGTTTCATACGAACACCCGTCACACCAGTCTCATCACCTAAGACTTCCTCTAAGGTACGGTCAGTGTGTAGCACTATATTGCCGCTTGCGACTTTATCCATCAGACGGCTAATCAGAATTTTTTCTGCGCGGAACGAATCACGGCGGTGGATGAGGTGAACTTGTGCCGCAATATTAGATAGATAAAGCGCTTCTTCCACAGCGGTATTGCCGCCACCTACAACGGCCACTTTTTGGTTACGATAGAAAAAACCATCGCAAGTAGCACAAGCGGAAACTCCTCGTCCTTTAAAGGCATCTTCTGAATCTAAACCTAGGTAACGTGCGGATGCACCTGTTGAAATGATCAGAGCATCGCAGCTATATTCTGCACTATCGCCTTTAAGGCGGAATGGCCGCTGTGAAAAATCAACTTCATTAATATGATCAAACACAATCTCGGTTTCGAAGCGCTCTGCATGCTCTTTCATTCGCTCCATTAAAGCAGGGCCCGTGAGGCCTTCGGCGTCTCCTGGCCAGTTTTCTACTTCTGTAGTGGTCGTTAACTGACCACCTTGCTGCATACCGGTAACGAGAACTGGATTAAGGTTAGCGCGAGCTGCGTAAACGGCTGCCGTATAACCAGCCGGGCCTGAACCAAGAATAAGAAGTTTGCAATGTTTCACGTTGCTCATGGGGACTCCAGTATCGAAAATGCTCGAAAATTTAACACGATTGTAGGGAATATCTCGAGTCAATTAAAGCGATTACATGGGCTAGCTTAGAAATAATCGTTATATAGCCAAACTAAGCAATGATGGGACTTGGCTAATAAGTCAGCCAACGTGTTTTTAAGCAATTTCGGCCGCTGGCTTTAGCCGCATAAAGCAGTTGGTCGACTTCTTCACACAATGCTTGAAGGTCTAAATCAGTATTCGTTGCGGTCAACACGCCAAAACTCGAAGTGACGGATACCGATTCTCGTGATTCGGTTACAAAATGGTGGTCTTCAATTTTTCGGCGTAAGGTTTCGGCAATTTCGCTAGCGACGCTTAAGTCAGTGTCGGGTAGTAAGATGAGAAACTCTTCCCCACCGTAGCGAGCGACAACATCGGAAGAGCGTACCGATGACTTAAAGATAGCCGCAATTTCCACTAATACTTGATCGCCGAAGGCGTGACCATAAGTATCATTAATGACTTTAAAATAATCAATATCGGTCAAAATAAGGCTAATCGGTTTTGCATCTTCATTATGTTGGATCTGTTCGTCTAATTGCGCTGAGTCGAATGGTTCGGCGTTTTTTTTAGGTGAAGATTGACCTTTGAACCAAGTCTGTTGCCACATCAAAATCCGTTGTGCGAGTTTAATAAGCGCTTCGCTACTATTTTGGTAAGATTTGGATTGATGTTTTGCAAATCGTTCTTCCATGTAGCGTCGATTATACAAGCCAGTCAAGGTGTCCGTTTTGGCAAGCATGCCCATTTTGATGCGAGAGCGGTTGGCCCAGATAAATATGACCAATAATCCGATTAATGCAAGAGCAAGGAAAAAGACGATTTCACCTAATAGATGAAACGTTTTCTGATGGTTTTCAATCTCTAGCTTTTGAAGTACGTTGTTCCAGTTTAGATCCTGATTTTCATATTGTAGACGCTCAAGATCAAACAACATTTGTTGTCTCTGTAAGTTCTCTATCTGTTCAACATTGCGAAGTGTGAGCGATCGTAAATGATAAAAATCATAAGTTTCATAGGCTTGTTTGTAGTTGTTTTGCCCAGCATAAGCCTGTGCTGCCACTTTTAACAACTCTATCTGTTGAATAAGTAGATTTGATCTTTGCTTGATATGCACAATGAGTGGTTCTACAAATTCAATCACTTCACCGTAGCGTTTTTGTTCCAATAGATCTTGTGTTTGTAATAGCTGAAAAGTGGCAAGGTAGCCTGGTTGGCTTTCTCTGTACTGCAGTTCCTCCGCTTTTTTCAAGAAAAAGCGCATTTGATCTCGGTTGTTGGCATCTCGATAAAGCCGTGCAAGTTCGATGTTAATACGAAAGCGATGTCGCCCGTCACCCAGTATTTGTGCCAGCTTGAGTG
>NZ_CAWNTB010000061.1:0-6274 GCF_963877065.1 Vibrio sp. V01_P9A10T6 | reverse complement strand
CCGCATGCGCCATTAGTAGGTGCTGTCACCACACGCCCACCCGCGGCATTTTCTTCGTTCACTGCAAAAGCGTACATGTTTACCCAGTCAACGACTGCCATTGGATCATTAGTGGTTTTTTCTGAGGTCATTAACTGTTGACGAAGTGCTGCTGCTCGGCGTGGAACACGAAGAGGCCCTGGTAAGATACCTTCAGTATTCATACCGCGGTCCATACATTCGCGCATGGTTTTCCAAATATTGGCAAAGTAAGTACGAACTTCTTCATCAGAATGCAGTGCTTTTTCGTTAGCCATAACCAGCGTACTGATGGAAAGACCACTCTCTTTGCATTGGTTCATCATCTCGTCAGCGCTAGTGAAGACATAAGGAACTTTAATTGGGTTCTCTTTTTCTTTACCAAAGTTTTCTTCATCAACGATAAAACCACCGCCGATAGAGTAGTAGGTTTTTGAGTAAACGACTTCATCATCGATCCACGCGTGGATCTGCATGCCGTTTTCGTGCAAGGATAAATTCGTTTTGTGGAAATTCATTCCACCTTCTTTAGGAAATGATACGGTATGACAGTGCATACCAACGGGAAGACGCTCGGTTTCTTCAACGCGTGCGATAAAGCCTGGAATAGCATCGATATCAACTTTCTCAGGGGTATTACCAGCAAGACCCATGATGATAGCGATATCTGTGTGGTGACCTTTCCCTGTCAGTGATAATGAACCATAAACGTCCACGGTGATTTTAGTGATGTCGCGCAATTTTCCCATTGAACGTAAATCATCAATAAACTCTTTACCCGCTTTCATTGGTCCCACTGTGTGTGAGCTTGAAGGACCAACACCGATTTTATAGATATCAAATACACTAATCATATCGATTACCTCAAAAGTAAGCCCCCCTAGCTAAGAGGGAGGCTCATTATTATAGTTATGTTCTGTATGCAGTATTCATGACGGTTGATATAACCACCAGATTAAAGAGCGCCGTAGATTACAGAAGTAATAGCAGCAAGACCACAGATAGTTGTGAAAATCTGTACTGGTGCTGAAGTCTTGAACTTCGCCATTGCAGGGATCTTGTGCATTGCAAATACAGGCAGCAGGAACAAGATGCCAGCAATCATCGGTGCGCCCATGGTTTCAATCATGCCTAGGATGCTTGGGTTTACAATCGTTACGATCCAAGTTGTCAACACGATGAAGATCAGTGACATTTTTTCAATCTTGCTTACTGAGCTATTTGAGCGAGATTTAATCAAACCAACTAGGCCTTCATGTGCCCCTAAAAAGTGACCAAAGTAGCTAGAGGTAATCGCTGCAAAGGCAACAAGAGGACCCATGTAAGAGATGATTGGTGATTCATGGATGTTTGCTAGGTAAGAAAGCACAGAAATGTTTTGCTCTTTTGCTAACGCGAGTTGCTCTGGCGACAGAGACAGCACAACAGAAAACACGAAGAACATTACAAAACCCATCAGCATCATGGCCGAGCCACCAGTGATCATATCGGTTTTCTTAACCGCGTTGTCACCATGTTGTAGGCGTTGCTCTTTAGAGAACTGGCTAATGATTGGGCTGTGGTTGAATGAAAACACGATGATAGGAATTGCAAGCCAAACGATGGTTGGCATCGCAGACCAATCAGGTGCGACTTCAATCATAGAGGTGTTCCACTCTGGAATAAGGTAGAAAGAAAGTGCTAATAAAATGAAAACCAATGGATACACCATGGCAGACGTTGCTTTTAGCATCAGCTCTTTACCAAATACTACGCCAGCCGTCATTGCCACAATCAGCGCACCAGAAAGTAACCAACGAGGAATCGATTCCATTCCAACTTGGTTAACAAGGAAGGAATCAACGGTGTTTGTGATACCAACGCCGTAGATAAGAACGATAGGGTAGATGGCGAAAAAGTATGCGAACGTAATAAGGTTTGCGCCAGTTTTACCAAAATGCTCTTCTACTGTGTCAGTAATATCAGAATCAACATTTTTTGAAGAAAGAACAAAGCGAGCTAAGCCTTTATGTGCGAACCAAGTCATTGGCGCCGCAATTAGGGCTAACATTACTAATGGCCAAAAACCACCCGCACCAGCTTTAATTGGAAGGAAAAGTACACCGGCACCAACGGCTGTACCAAAAAGTGAAAGACACCAAGTGAAATCTTTATAAGTCCACTTGCTAGAGGATTGTACGGCAGATGCCGACGAAGTTGTTGTGTTCATATTGTATTACTCATTTTTGGGAACAGGAAATAAGTCGAGCGCATTTTGCATAATTTTCTCATTCGAAAACTAGATCTAAATCATGTAACGTTCTGGCTTATTGAATGATATGTCAAAAACCCATTTTTGATCACGAAAATGGCGTGCTACATGTGAGTAATGTTAATGATTTGGATTAGTAAAAGTTATCAATATAATGCTTCGATTAACATTTATTCATGCCAAACGTTTGCTTTTGGACGGGATAAGGAAAAATAATCATCCGTGTTATTTAAACTTATGGTTGAATAGTTTGAATATTAATGAGGTTGAATAACTTGTTTTTGCAAAACATGAATGATCTGCGCTGTCATCCCCCAAATAAAATGATGTTGATAAGGGATGGCGAAAACGCGATGTCGTTGATTTTTTACTTGAAATAATTCGCTATAGAGTTTGTTTCGATCAAACAGGTGGTGGGCGGGAACTTCAAATATTTCGTCCACTTCATTGGTATCAATAATAGCTTTGTAATTGGGGTTAATAAAAGCAAGAAAGGGCGTCACTACAAATTTACTGACGGTAACCAATTCAGGCAGTTGCCCAAAAATAGTAATGTCGTTTGCTAGAATTCCAATTTCTTCTCTTACTTCACGAAGCGCAGTGATCTGCAGTGAGCCATCGACTTCCTCATATTTCCCGCCAGGAAAACTGATTTGTCCCGGATGATGTTTAAGGTGTGCAGCTCTTTTGGTTAATACCACATTTAAACCATTCTGCCGCTCAACAAAACCAATTAACACTGAAGCCTTGCGTAAGGTTTGGGGAGCAAGGTGTGCCACACGACGGATAGATTCTTCATGATAAGGCACAGGTTGTTGCAACTGAAAGCGCTGGATAAGCCGATCTTTTGTCAAGGGGGTCGCAGTCTGTACGCTGTTTCTCTTCATTTTCGTTACCTATTCGGATTTTGCGTCTACCTCTTTTTAGCCTAGTCCAATAAACCTTGGAAAGGTTAACGAGGTTGTTCGAGCACAGGTAAAATGCGGCTCAGTTTATCCAGTGTCTCCTGATATTCAAGCTCACACTGACTATCGGCAACAATACCGCCACCAGCCCAAACGTGCAGTTGTTGCTTCTCTGCCACCAAAGTTCGGATAGCAATACTGCTGTCCATTGTCCCGTGGCGGCTAATATAGCCGATGCTGCCACAGTAAGCGCTACGGCGGTGAGGCTCTAACTCCTCAATAATTTCCATTGCACGTACTTTTGGTGCGCCAGTAATTGAGCCTCCGGGGAAGCTGGCTCTTAATAGGTCGGCCGCGCAATAGGCGGAATCAAGTTCTGCGCGAATGGTACTCACAAGGTGATGCACGGCAGGAAAACTTTCAATATCGAACAGCTTAGGCACATGTACAGACCCCGGTTTTGCCACACGGCCAACATCGTTTCGTAATAGGTCAACGATCATCAAGTTTTCTGCTTGATCTTTTTCTGCGCAAGTAAGGTCTGCCGCGTTAGCGGCGTCAATGCTGGGGTTATCGCTTCTTGGTCGGGTGCCTTTTATCGGCTTAGTTTCGATGATGTTGTGTTTGACCTGCATAAAACGTTCGGGAGAGACACTCAAAATCGCTGACTCCTCTAAGCGAATAAAAGCCGAAAATGGTGCGCAATTAAACGCTTCCAGTTTTTGATAAGCTTGCCATTCACTGCCTTCATAATGGGCTTGAAAACGCTGTGCAAGGTTGATTTGATAACAATCACCACTGAGCAAATAGCGCTGGATTTGCTCAAATTTCCGTTGGTAGCTCTCTTTACTCATGTTGGATTGCCAATCAGAGCGTAATACAAAATCGTCGTTATTTTTTGAACTCTGAGCATTGAGCCATTGCCATGCTTCATCAATATGATTGCCCACCACGTAGGCGGCTTGGTGCAAATGATCAACGACCACAGCCCATTGATAGAGACCAATCGCCATATCAGGTGTGGATAAATCGTGCTCAGCGAGCGTTGGAATTCGTTCTATCTGCCGCCCTAAGTCATAGGCAAAATAACCGAGTGCACCGCCCACGAAAGGAAGGTCTATATCGCTTTGAACATCGGGCAAATACTGCTGCTGCAACTGTTTGAGCAGTTGGAATGGGTCTGCCTGAGAATCATAACGAGACTGCGGTTCGCATACCGTCGTTTTATCCCCTTGTGTCACTAAGGTGGCCAGTGGTTCAGCGACTAAAATATCAAAACGGCTATCGATATGCGTCTTAGAGGCGGAGCGCAACAGCATAGCCCACGGGCAGTCTTCGATTTTAGAAAACAATTGGTGAGCGAGATCGACATGGTAAGTCAGTGCGTTAACTTGGATATGATTGAATTCGTTGTTGTTCATTTGCGTAATTTGTGACAAAGAGACCGATCACTGCATGGCGTGTTGAGTAAAGCAAGAGTATCATAAAATGCAAATTAAAAGCTGCTACTTGATTGAATCACATCAATAAGTTGATTTTTTGCTGAGAAGCTTACCGCTTATTGAATGAGGAACACGCAACAGTCAAGGGAAGCATAACAATAACGAGGCACGCAATGACGGTAATTCGCAAGCAGGATGTGATCAGCAGTGTCGCTGACGCTCTTCAATATATCTCTTACTACCACCCTCTGGATTTCATTCAAGCGCTAGAAAAGGCCTATCATCGAGAAGAGAGTCAAGCTGCGAAAGATGCGATCGCACAAATTCTCATTAACTCGCGCATGTCAGCAGAAGGGCATCGACCCATTTGCCAAGATACCGGCATCGTAACCTGTTTTGTCAACATTGGTATGAATGTGCAATGGGAGTCTGATCTCACGGTGCAAGAAATGATTGATGAAGGAGTTCGTCAAGCGTACACCAATCCAGATAACCCATTGCGCGCTTCTATATTAATGGATCCTGCTGGTAAGCGTATTAATACTAAAGACAATACGCCTGCTGTCGTTCATATCAATATGGTGCCAGGAAATAAAGTCGACATTCAAATCGCAGCCAAAGGCGGCGGCAGTGAGAACAAAACCAAGATGGTAATGCTCAATCCTTCCGATGACATTGCTGAATGGGTAGAAAAAACCGTACCCTTGATGGGGGCGGGTTGGTGTCCTCCGGGTATGCTCGGCATTGGTATTGGCGGCACCGCGGAAAAGGCGGCTGTGCTTGCTAAAGAATCATTGATGGAGCATATCGATATTCAAGAACTGATTGATCGTGGTCCACAAAATGCGGAAGAAGAACTGCGGTTAGATATTTTTAACCGCGTGAACCGTTTAGGCATTGGTGCGCAAGGGCTTGGTGGCTTAACCACCGTTGTGGATGTAAAAATCAAAACAGCGCCGACTCACGCCGCGTCTAAACCTGTTTGTATGATCCCTAACTGCGCGGCAACCCGCCATGTTCACTTTACGCTAGACGGCACGGGCCCTGCTGAGCTTACACCACCAAAGCTAGAAGATTGGCCACAAATTGTGTGGGACGCAGGAGCAAGCGCGCGCCGCGTCAACCTTGATGCGGTTACTAAAGAAGAGGTTCAAGAGTGGAAAACCGGTGAAACACTTCTTCTTTCCGGTAAGATTTTAACGGGCCGTGATGCCGCACATAAACGACTCCAAGCAATGTTGCAAAATGGCGAAGGGCTGCCTAAAGGTGTCGATCTTAAAGGTAAATTTATCTACTACGTTGGCCCCGTTGATGCGGTGGGTGATGAAGTTGTTGGTCCAGCAGGCCCGACCACATCGACACGTATGGACAAATTTACCGACATGATGCTTGATGAAACGGGCATTATGGGGATGATAGGCAAAGCAGAGCGTGGACCTGCGACGGTGGAGTCAATCAAAAACCACAAAGCGGTCTACTTGATGGCGGTGGGTGGCGCGGCTTACTTAGTGGCGAAAGCGATTAAGAAAGCACGCGTGGTGGCATTCGAAGATTTAGGTATGGAAGCCATTTATGAATTCGAAGTTGAAGACATGCCAGTCACGGTTGCGGTGGACTCGCGTGGCGCGAATGCTCACCAAATAGGCCCAGACACATGG
>NZ_CAWNTB010000060.1:0-11958 GCF_963877065.1 Vibrio sp. V01_P9A10T6 | reverse complement strand
GGGCCAGCACTATCAAGCCTTGCACTGGGTAATATTGAGGTATGGCTATTCTTTATCTCAATGATGGTTGGGCTTGGTGCAACTAATTTGTTGATCTGCATTAAGAATAATAAACAACAGCAAACGCAAACGGTTTAATCTAACTAGAATTCAATAAGCAAGTGGAATCGTAACGATCAACATGAGGGATGGGTATGAAAAGGCGAATTTGGATTGCGTGTATTGCCTTAATCACGAGCGGTTATTGGGCCGTTGGCTATGCTGATGATCGTTATATCGTGACCTATGAGCAGATACCACAGCAGATTGCATTTGAAGGTGTTGTCCAGCCAGTTAACAAAGGGACAGTTGCGGCTCAAACCTCTGGTCGAGTCGTTGGTGTGTATGTCGACGTTAACGATTTTGTTAAAAAGGGCGACGTGCTATTAGAAATCAGCGCTATTCAGCAATCGGCTTCTTTAGACGCATCTCAAGCTCAGTTAACCAGTGCAGAGGCTCGAAATCGTGAAGCTCAAGCTCAACTAAAGCGTTATCGACTGCTGTTTCCTAAAGGTGCGATTTCACAAGACCAAATGGATGGCGCTGAAGCTCAAGCTCGAAGTGCTGCTGCGGCCGTCAAGGCGGCAAAAGCCGCGGTCGTGCAGGCGAAGGAGTCACTTGGATACACCAATATTACCGCCCCTTATGATGGTGTCGTGACGGAGCGGCATGTAGAGCTGGGTGAAACGGTGGCTCCGGGTACTGCGCTGCTCAGTGGTTTCTCATTCAATGAGTTGCGTGTTGAAACGGCTATTCCGCAGCGCTATCAGCTTGCAGTCACCAATGTTGCTCAATTCCAAGTCATTATACCCACGGGCGATAAAATAACCCCAATCGATTACAGCTTATTCAGTTATGCCGATCCTCAATCACATACATTCAAAATCCGTCTTGAGTTGCCTCGTGCAGACCAAACTGACAAGCTCGGGCAAGTGATGCCAGGAATGTGGGTCAAGACAGAGTTTAATTATGGTCAACGTGAGGTGATGCTCATTCCTGTTGCCGCTGTGATTCGCCGAGCAGAACTGAGTGCCGTATATCGCATCGTTGATGATAAACGACTGCTAAATCCGGTGCGATTAGGGCAAACCTATGGTGAATATGTGGAAGTATTGTCTGGCTTGGAGCAAGGCGATACGGTCGCAAGCCGTGTATTTACACAAGTAGGTGAGTGATATGGATAATCGTTTAGGCGTCTCAGGACGTATTGCCAAAGCTTTTCAGACTTCAGCGATGACGCCGTTGCTCGCGATTGTTGGGTTACTGATGGGCGTTTTTGCGGTAATGGTTACTCCTAAAGAAGAAGAGCCGCAAATCGATGTGACCTTTGCCGATGTGTATATTCCTTTTCCCGGAGCTTCTCCGGCGGAAGTGGAAAGCTTAGTGACGAACCCAGCAGAGCAGATCATCTCTGAAATTGAGGGAATTGATAAAATTTACTCTTTTTCACAACCCGATGGTGCGATGATTGTGGCTATCTTTGATGTCGGCGTTCCTAGAAACGACGCCGTGGTTCGTATTTATAATAAACTCTATTCCAATAAAGATTGGATGCCAAAAGGCGTTGGGGTGGGCGAGCCGATCATTAAACCTAAAGGTATTGAAGATGTGCCTATCGTCAGCATTACGTTATCCGATAAAACGGGCACTTTGGACAACCAGCAGTTAACGCAAGTGGCCCATGGTTTAGAAACAGAGCTCAAACGCATTGATGGTACACGAGATATTTATACGATAGGTCGCCACCCTACTATTGTTGATGTACGTTTAGACCCCGTTAAAATGAACAGCTTTGGCATCACGTTAGATCAACTGAATCAGCATCTTCCTGCGGCGAACCACAGCTCTCCAATGTTGAAACTGACGCATGAAAATCAGCAGTTTCCCATCCAAATTGGTCAGTTTTTAACAAAAGTTGAAGAAGTAAAGCAATTGGTGATTGGGCTGCATAACCAGACACCGGTATATTTAGCGGATGTCGCTACGGTTCAATTGGGTGTTGATACATCAACCCAACAAGTTTGGACCAGTGATAAGCAAGGTATTTATCCAGCAGTTACCTTAGCCATCGCTAAAAAAGGAGGCGAAAACGCTGTTCGTGTGGCTGAGATGGTTGAAGCTCAAGTTGCAGAACTTGAAAATCAGTTAATTCCACACGGAATCAGTGTTGAAATCACGCGTGACTACGGGAAAACCGCCGCCGATAAGAGCAATACATTAATCGGCAAATTGATTTTTGCAACCACTGCAGTCGTTATTTTGGTGATTATTGCGATGGGATGGCGTGAGGCTATCGTGGTCGGTATGGCTATTGTTGTCACCTTGATGATGACACTGTTTGCATCATGGGCATGGGGTTTTACCCTCAACCGGGTCTCGCTTTTTGCGTTAATTTTCTCTATTGGCATTTTAGTGGACGATGCCATTGTTGTTGTGGAAAATATTCACCGCCATATGGCGTTAGGTAAGCGCAAACTGGCGGATCTCATTCCTACGGCGGTTGATGAAGTGGGTGGACCCACAATCCTTGCTACCTTAACCGTGATTGCCGCACTGTTGCCAATGGCCTTTGTCTCTGGGCTTATGGGGCCGTATATGAGCCCAATTCCCATCAATGCTTCGATGGGAATGCTGATTTCATTGGCGGTTGCATTTTTCTTTTCACCTTGGTTAGCGGCCAAGTTTCTTAAGCCTTCATCGCATCAAGCACAATCTCAATCAACTCAAGGCATCTTTCACCGAATCATGAATCCTTTCGTGGTCTCGGCTGCACAAAGACGTAACCGGCTTTTCTTGATGCTTGCGGTATTTGCGCTTATTGCTGGCTCCCTATTATTGCCAATCACGAAGGCCGTGGTTTTAAAAATGCTGCCTTTCGATAATAAATCAGAGTTTCAAGTGGTATTGGATATGCCTGAAGGGGCGTCGCTTGAGAAAACGCAACGCGTTTTATTTGAACTTGGCGCGGTGTTAAATAGCGTGCCTGAAGTCAGTGGGTATCAGATTTACGCAGGTACAGCCGCACCGATCAACTTCAATGGCCTTGTGCGTCATTATTTTATGCGCAATCAAGCCAACCAAGGCGATATTCAGGTGAACCTGTTAGGGCGAAAAGAGCGCGATAAAGATAGTCATACGATTGCAAGTGAGGTACGCCCCAAGCTTAATGAGGTTGCCAGCCGATTTGGCGGTAAAGTCAAAGTCGTTGAAGTTCCACCGGGGCCACCCGTTTGGTCACCTATTTTAGCGGAAGTTTATGGTCCGACACATGACATTCGGGCACAAGCGGCAAGGATGCTACGCGGGATCTTCCACGAAACAGCGGATATTGTCGATATCGATATGTATCTACCGGAAGTGCATCAAAAATGGCAAGTAGTGATTGATCGCAGCAAAGCGTCACACTATCAAGTACCTTATGCTTCGATAGTCGATGCTTTGGCGACGGCAGTCGGTGGAAAGCCGATCACCTATTTGCACAGTGAGCACAGCAAGTACCCAATCCCCATTCAAGTGCAAGCTAGTGAAAACGTCAAAGTCCGATTAGATCAAGTGTTGAACATGAAAGTAGGGAGCACTGCGGGCAGTGCATATCCATTGTCTGATTTAGTTACTATTCGCCAAACTCAAATGGATGACTACATTGTGCATAAAAACCTGTTACCAATGGTGATGGTGGTGGCGGATATGACGGGTGAAACAGACAGCCCCTTATACGGTATGTTTGAAATGGCGTTCAACATCAATGCACTTGGTCTACCTGTGGAACAGTATTATATCCACCAACCTACAGGGTTAAATGGTGTCGAAATATTCTGGGATGGTGAATGGACGATCACTTATGAAACATTCCGCGACATGGGCATTGCCTACGCGGTTGGGATGATCCTTATTTACTTACTGGTTGTCGCGCAGTTTAAGTCCTACCTTGTTCCGTTGATCATTATGGCTCCAATTCCACTGACGATTATTGGCGTCATGCCCGGCCATGCGTTACTTGGTGCTCAGTTCACCGCCACGTCGATGATTGGGATGATAGCACTCGCGGGGATTATTGTACGTAACTCCATCTTGCTGGTTGATTTCATTAATCAGCAGGTTGAAGAAGGTGTGGCATTTTCCGAAGCGGTTATTCAGTCGGCGGCTGTTCGTGCTAAACCCATCATGCTTACCGCTTTAGCGGCCATGATCGGGGCGGTATTTATTTTAGATGATCCCATTTTTAATGGCCTAGCCATTAGCCTGATTTTCGGCATCTTTGTTTCTACCGTCTTAACTTTATTGGTTATTCCTGTTTTGTATTATACCTTATGCGTCATTGATCTTTCTGTTCTAACAATTCCCTTGCTCTAACTATAAAAAGGGCGCTGAGTAGTCAGCGCCCTTTTTATCAGCTTTAAAATGTCAGCAGGCAATGGATATTAAAAATGCAGTTTTAAATAGGTAGATTACGGATAAATTCGCTATGATTATAACTAAAGGTGTTTCATAACAAGAAAAGCGGTGCAAGCTTAATCGTGTTTGAGTCAACTAAACTCCCCAGTTAGGAAAACATGGAACTGAAATCTGCGTTATTGATGATATTTTCTCGAGTGATGGCTCTATTGGCGCTGCAGCTTCCAGTCATCGCTTCTACGGCAGAAGTCGGTGAACCGCTCTCCAGCGAGCATGATCTTTCTCAACCTCTGGTCATTACAAGCTCAGCCAAGTGGAAACCGTATTCGTATATTAATAAGCAAGGAGAGCCTGCCGGAATCTTAGTCGATTATTGGAAAGTCGTTGCTGAGCAAAGCGGGTTCGATGTTGAATTTAAACTAGCAAGCTGGAACGAATCACTAGAGCTGGTTAAACATGGGCAAGCCGACGTTCATGCGGGTCTAATTCAATCACCTGAGCGAGATCTGTTCCTCGATTTTGGACCTGAAATTATGGCGATCGAGACGCACGTATTCTTAGATCAACACCTACTCGGTACGGATTTTGACAAAATATTTTCAGGTGAAATCGATATTAAGGTTGGCGTTGTATTGGGTGGCTATGAGGCGTATTACGCAGCTCAATATTTACCTAAATTAAACTTGGTCTACTTTGCCACGAATGAAGATATGTTGTATGCCGCTTCTAGTGCAAAATTAGAAGGGTTTATTAGCGATTATCAAGTCGCTAATCTCTTTATGTTTACAGAAAATAGCCCGAAAAAATATGTGCCAGTTAAGTTTCTCTATTCTGAGCCGTTGCGCTTTGGGGTGAAAGAGGGCAATGACGTTCTTTGGCAGAAGCTCGCAAATGCGACAGATAAGGTATCTGATGCCTCTAAAATGCAGTTATTTAGTCGCTGGATCTACATGGAGACGGTTTACCCAAAATATTTTATCCCGATCATCATTAGCGTAGCTCTGATGGTTCTCTGTATTTACATCTTGATGTTAAGACGCGCAGTCATACATAAAACCATCGATTTAGAGAGAGCAAATCACTTGCTAGAGAAATTGGCGCAAACTGATGAGCTAACAAAAATCAGTAATCGCCGACACTTCCAATCAAAGATAGCAGAATTGCAAGGAACTCCCGTCCCCTTCACCTTATTGGTGTTTGACATTGATAACTTTAAGCTAATCAATGATCAGTTTGGTCATGAAGTGGGTGATCAAGCCATTATTCATGTGGTTAGACATGTACAGAGAAAGTTATCCAATAATGACTTTATTGCTCGTTTAGGTGGAGAAGAGTTCGCCATTATTCTTACTCTCTATACCTTTGAAGAGGTCAAATTGAAAGCTCAATATATCTGTCAATCTGTCTATGAAAATCCAATGCGAGTAGTCAATGATACCATCACGCTCAGTATCAGTTTGGGTGGCGCCTATTACGATCTTGTTCCTGATAAAGTCTCACTTACTGTTGCGGACAGTTTAATGTACCAAGCCAAGTCGGCGGGTAAAAATCGAGCTGTAGTTGTTAAAGTTGATCAATGTGCGGATTGATCATTCCAATTAACTTCATTTCGGTCATGTATTATCACTTGGCTCGCCCGAGGGCAGTATTTCAAGAAAAGCCATTCCAAGAAAAGTATGGATGATGTTTTTTGGCAACGAAATGATCTCGATTAATCATGAAATAGTGTGCTGGAATTCGACATTCCATGTCGCTAATGTGAGACTTTGTGCCCAAGTCTCGAAAGAGGGAATAAAGAGTATTGCTGCCGCTAATCGACATACACATTTTGATTTTAACATCGCAATACCTCACTGATCGAATCCGAAGGCTTAGCCTATCAGGTTCGGTGAAATTTCAAGAGGAAAAATCAAAAATTTGCAATTTTCATCGTTTCTTTTCTAAGTGAGATCTACTACTCCAAGATCGCATTGATCTTGTTCAATGCTCGGTTTTTATTGATCCAAATCAATACCCTGAGTTGGGAGTTTTCGTTAAATGCACCACAATATATTGTGTCAGTCGGATAATAAACTGCTCTATATAGTGTGTTTGTGGATAACTCTGTGAGTATGCTAGGGGTAAGGAGAAATGGTGAAACCTATCGTAATCAAACGTGACGGATCGAGAGCCCCGTTCAACCGTGATCGCATTCAATCTGCCGTGGAAAGTGCAGCTGAACATATTGATAAAGAGATCGCTATTTACGCACTCAATGTGGCGTTGGCGGTAGAACTGAAGCTCAAAGATCACGATGAAGTCCATATCGCCGAGATTCAAACCCTAGTAGAGAACGAGCTAATGCAAGGGCCCTATAAAGCATTAGCTCGTTCATACATCGAGTACCGACACGATCGTGATATCGCGCGTGAAAAGCAAAGTGCCTTGACGCAAGAAATTGAAGGCCTTATCGAAGAAAGTAATGCCGATCTGCTCAATGAAAATGCGAATAAAGACGGCAAAGTGATCCCAACGCAGCGTGACTTACTGGCTGGTATTGTGGCGAAACACTACGCTAAAACCCGCATTTTACCGCGTGATATTGTGCAAGCGCATGAAGAGGGTGATATCCACTATCATGACTTGGATTACGCTCCCTTTTTCCCAATGTTTAACTGCATGCTGATTGATTTAAAAGGCATGCTCACTCATGGCTTTAAAATGGGTAATGCGGAAATTGATACGCCAAAATCAATTTCAACCGCCACTGCAGTGACCGCGCAAATTATCGCTCAGGTTGCGAGCCATATTTACGGCGGCACCACCATCAATCGTATCGATGAAGTGCTTGAACCGTATGTGACAGCCAGTTACGACAAACATTTAGAAATAGCAAAAGAGTGGGATGTTCATCATCCCGAAGCCTTTGCTATGTCTCGTACAGAAAAAGAGTGCTACGACGCATTCCAGTCACTTGAATATGAAGTCAACACTTTGCATACCGCGAATGGGCAAACTCCGTTTGTCACTTTCGGCTTTGGTCTAGGGACCAGTTGGGCCTCTAAATTGATTCAACAGTCGATTTTGAAAAATCGCATTGCTGGCTTAGGCAAAAATCGTAAAACGGCTGTATTCCCTAAATTGGTATTTGCCATCAAAGATGGCTTAAATCATAAAGCGGAAGATCCAAATTATGACATCAAACAACTCGCATTAGAGTGTGCGACCAAACGCATGTACCCGGATATTCTCAACTACGACAAAGTAGTTGAAGTGACTGGTTCATTCAAAACCCCAATGGGTTGCCGTAGCTTCTTAAATACCTATGAAGAAGGTGGTGAGCTGATTCACGAAGGGCGGAATAATTTGGGGGTAGTCAGTCTCAATTTGCCTCGTATCGCGCTGAAAGCGGGCCGAAATATTGAACAGTTCTACACATTACTCGATAAAAAATTAAAACTGGCTCGCCGTGCTTTAGAAACTCGCATCAGCCGCCTTGAAAAAGTCAAAGCACGCGTCGCACCTATTTTGTATATGGAAGGGGCATGTGGTGTTCGTTTAAAAGCCGATGATTCTATTGCCGATATATTCAAAAATGGCCGAGCATCTATCTCTTTGGGCTACATCGGTGTGCACGAAACCATTACTGCACTCTATGGCAGTGATACACATGTTTATGATGATAGTGAACTGCGAGATCGCGCGTTAGATATTATTAAATACCTGAAAGGGGCCGTTAACCAATGGGCGGAAGAAACCGGTTACGCATTTAGTTTGTACGGTACGCCAAGTGAGAACCTCTGCAGCCGTTTCTGCCGTATTGACACCAAAGAATTTGGTGTGATTGAAGGTGTAACGGATAAAGGTTATTACACCAATAGCTTCCATTTGGATGTGCAAAAGAAAGTTAATCCATACGATAAAATTGATTTTGAGATGCCATATCCAGAGGTTTCAAGTGGTGGCTTTATCTGTTATGGAGAGTTTCCGAATATGCAGAAAAACATAGAAGCGCTTGAAAACGTTTGGGATTACAGTTACAGCCGTGTTCCTTATTATGGGACCAATACGCCAATTGATGAGTGCTATGAATGCGGTTTTACTGGCGAATTTGAGTGTACGAGTAAAGGGTTTACCTGTCCTAAATGTGGTAATCACGACTCATCCAAAGTCTCCGTAACCCGCCGCGTGTGTGGCTACCTTGGCAGCCCAGATGCTCGTCCGTTTAACTTCGGTAAACAAGAAGAAGTTAAACGTCGCGTTAAACACTTGTAAGTGATAGTGAGTAACCTGCTGGCATGAATTATCACCAATACCATCCGATTGATGTTGTGAATGGCCCGGGGACGCGTTGTACGCTGTTCGTCTCCGGCTGTGAACATCAGTGCAAAGGATGTTACAACAAAGGGACTTGGTCGCTGCATTCTGGCCACACTTACAATCAGCAACTAGAGCAGCAGATCATCACTGATTTGAACGACACGCGCATCAAGCGACGAGGATTATCCTTGTCGGGTGGCGATCCCTTACACCCGCAAAACCTTACTTCTATTTTGCAATTGGTTAAACGAGTAAAGACTGAATGTGTGGGGAAAGATATCTGGTTATGGACGGGATATACCCTAAACGAACTCAGTGATGCTCAAAGACAAGTCATTGAATATGTTGATGTCTTGATTGATGGAAAATTTGAACAGGATAAAGCCGATCCAAGCTTAGAATGGCGAGGCAGTGCCAATCAAATAATCCATCAATTTAAACTGTAAAAATTATGTATCTAGTGTTAACTTGAAGGTCATTACTTGAATTTCAAAGGGTTGTGACCTTCATGTTTTCACATTTACCAACACCAACACTCGATCCAATACTTTCATTATCGGTTGCATACCGCAACGATCCTCGCAGCGAAAAAGTTGACCTAGGCATTGGCGTTTATCGTAATAGCCAAGGAGAGACGCCGATTATGCGCGCCATTGCCAAAGCGCAAGAGCACGTGATTGCCACACAAACCACTAAATCGTATGTTGGGCTTGCTGGGTGTGAAGAGTTTAACCAAAGCATGGTGAACTTATTATTGTCTGGCACTTCAGTGCTTGATCGTGTGGCTGCGATTCAAACGCCTGGAGCAAGTGGTGCGCTGCGTATGCTCGGTGACTTAATGCACGTAGCACAACCAGAAACGACGGTGTGGATTACTGACCCAAGTTACGTCAATCATAAACCTGTGATGGAAGCGGCGGGTTTAAAAGTGAAATATTATTCTTACTTCTGTCGCGAGACTAAGCAAGTCGATACTGCACGGATGCTTGATGATTTATCGCAAGCAGGGCCAAAAGATGTGGTGCTTATCCATGGTTGCTGCCATAACCCAACTGGCGCGGATATTGATTTCGCCGCATGGCAAGCGATCACCAGTCTTGCGCAGAAAAATGGCTTCATCCCTTTTGTTGATGTTGCCTACCAAGGGTTTGGTGAAGGTCTTGAAGAGGATGTGAAAGGGCTGCGTTTTATGGCAAACAACGTCGAAGAGATGTTGATCACTACCTCTTGTTCAAAGAACTTTGGTCTCTACCGAGAACGAACTGGTGCCGCGATTGTTGTCGGTAAAAACGCACAAGATGTAGCGAATGCAAAAGGTAAATTACTAACGTTAGCACGTTCGACCTACACTATGCCGCCCGATCATGGTGCTGCACTGGTGAAAACTATTTTACAAAATCAAGCATTAACCGCGATTTGGAAGCAAGAGTTAAGTGAAATGCAACAGCGTTTGTTAAACCTGCGTCAAACCTTGTGTAATCATTTGAGAAATCAGCACAATACTTCACAATTCGATTTTATCGAAAGTCACAAAGGGATGTTTACTGTGCTAGGCTTTACTCCAGAACAGATGGCTCAGCTACGTGATCAATATGGAATCTATGGGGTAGGTGATGGCCGAATTAACATTGCAGGCTTATCAGAACAACATATTCCGTATGTTGCTCAAGCCATAGTGAATGTCTCTTAAATATTTATCAGTTTGATTAGGTGGGTCAATGAAACAACACTTGAAACTTATTGCTCTTTTAATGTTGAGTACTGGTTTGATGGCATGTAGTACGCTAAACCAAACCTCAACACAACCAGAGCAAAAGCCAAAAGTTGAAGAGCCAAAACAACAAAATACTGAGGCACAAAAACCGGTTGAAAAACCTTCAAAAGAGCCAGTTGTGGTGAAGGCCAAAAAAACCTCTGATGGTAAGCTTATTTTGGGCGAAAAAGAGTGGGTTTATGTGCCGAGTTTGAACGAAAGCTTCAAAGCGCGTATCGATACCGGGGCGGCCACCTCTTCAATTAGTGCCGTGGATGTTGTTGCTTTTGAACGCGATGGAAATGATTGGGTCAAGTTCAGGATTGAACACGATGACATCAAAAGTGATGAGATAAGTTTACCTGTTGAACGCTGGGTCAGAATTCGGCAATCCAGTGCAGAGGGGACACAAAGACGTGCGGTCGTTGTCGCTTGGATTGAAATTGGTGATCTCAAAGAGAGAACCGAATTTACGCTTGCCGATCGTACACATCTGACTTACCCACTGTTACTTGGTCGTAGTTTCTTTAAAGATGTAGCGCTTGTTGATGTGAGCCGAAAGTACGTGCAGGATAAACGTAAATAGAGATACCTCCTTCTTAGCTCAACCTAACAGCCAGCACTTGTTGCTGGCTTTTTCTTACCTTCAATTCCCTAGTTGTAACAGCAGTCTTCATACATCATTACTTTATTCGATATTTGCTCAATAAAATGATGCGCTGTGTTGAATAATGTTTAAAAACCATTGTGTTAAGTTTGTTAAAAAAACGATGGCGTCTAAAATTAAAACATACCACCTGCATTGGTAAACCTAAAAGGTGTTAACTCAGGATCTGATATACAAAACACTGCTTAAACCCACGCCGAGCAGTGATATGACTGCTAATAAGGAAATTGTCTATGTCTGAGCATCAACAAGCTGAAAGTAAATTTAGATTAGTGACACGCAGCGATTTTGATGGGCTGGTTTGTGCCGTGTTGCTCAAAAAACTCAACCTAATTGACGAGATCGTGTTTGTTCACCCAAAGGATATGCAAGATGGGAAGGTGACGACAACTGAGCGTGACATTGTCACTAACCTGCCTTACGTCGCTAATGCTCACTTAATTTTTGATCATCACTTATCGGAAACTATTCGCAATCAAGGTGAAAGGCCGAATCATATTATTGATCCAAACGCGCCGTCTGCCGCGCATGTAGTATGGCAATATTATGGCGGACTAGATACGTTTCCCACTCAGTGGCAAGAGATGCTGATTGCTGTCGACAAAGGTGACTCCGCGCAGTTTACTCGGGATGAAGTGCTTGATTCTGCGGGATGGAATTTACTGAATTTCCTTATGGATGCAAGAACAGGTTTAGGGCGCTTCCATGAATTTCGTATCTCCAATTATCAGTTAATGATGGATCTCATCGACTACTGTGAGAACCACTCCATTGCTGAGATTCTTGCTCTGCCGGACGTTCAAGA
>NZ_CAWNTB010000059.1:0-6389 GCF_963877065.1 Vibrio sp. V01_P9A10T6 | reverse complement strand
TGGAACTGATTGTGAAATGCTCAGTCTCAATAAGTGTAGTTAGCAGAGCATTAAGAATTTTACAGGCCGTCAAATTTTTCTTCTTACTGTAACTACCGATATGCTGCTTTTTCTTATTAACTCCTATGTTTATTTGTATCCGCCCAGCGCCTTTTGCTCTGGGCTTTTTTTTGCCGCATGAGAGGCAAAGCAGTAACTGACGAGCGATAAAATCGGCCAACACTGCAATTTTTACTCAGGTCAGTATATACTACGGCCCTTTTCTGCTCGAAAATCATCATGAAACTGTCTGACACCCCCATAACGCAACATACTTTTGCCAATAACCGCTTCTATTTAAAACGTGATGATCAACTTCACAGCCATTTTTCCGGAAATAAAGCGCGTAAGTTCATGGCGTTATTGGATAGCGATCTCCCCGGCATCAGCACTTTAATCAGCTATGGTTCGGCGCAGTCGAATGCTCTCTATTCTCTTGCGGCTCTTGCGCGCATTAAAGGGTGGAAATTTGAGTTTTATGTAGACCACATTCCAACGTGGTTACAGCAAAGGCCGATTGGCAACTATCGTGGTGCACTGGATTTAGGAGCGCACATCATCGAAGTTAGCCCCATCAATATAATGCCCCCCGAGCAGTATATTGATACGATCCGCCAGCCTGATGCTTCATGCTTAGTCGTACCGGAAGGCGGTCGCTCAAAGGTGGCCGAAACGGGCATTAAGCAGTTGGCTCTAGAAATTCTCAACTGGATGAGAATGGAGACAAAAACGCAATTCGTCGTTGCGTTGCCCTCCGGGACAGGAACCACTGCGATCTACCTGCAAAAATATCTAAAACCGCACGGCATTGAGGTTCTGACCTGTGCTTGTGTAGGGGGAAATGACTACCTCATCCAACAATTTGACGAGCTTGAAGAGCGCCAGTACCCTACGATTATATCTACAGAGAAAAAGCATCACTTTGGACGATTGTACGAAGCCGATTATCGGATGTGGCAAAATCTACTTGAGCAGACTCATGTGGAATTTGATCTGTTGTATGACCCTATGATGTGGCAATGTTTGTTACCTTGGATGGAAGCTCATCCAGAAAAAACGGTGATTTATATTCACCAAGGTGGGTTACTGGGCAATGAAAGTATGCTGCCCCGCTATCAGCGGCAATTTGATTAACTACCTCACTATAAATAGGAGATACACCATGCTGAAGTACTGTGTTTGGTTATTATTGATTGCTCCTAGCTTTGGCTACACGAAAGTAATCAATACCGCTTCGCTACCGGTTGTGGTGGCTACAGAAGGTAAAACTTTGCAACGTGTTTGCTATTATAAGGACCAAGCTTATTCTATCGGTGCAGTGATTCAAGTCGGTGAGCTGTATATGATCTGCCAAGAGGCCAATGATTTTGAAACCAATGGCCCCTTAAGATGGGTGTTACTGACTCAACAAAAATAGTGAGAGGAAGGTTAGTTTAAGCCTCCCATTAGGGTGTATTTAACTTCCAAATATTCGTCTAGCCCCTGCTTTGCTCCCTCGCGGCCAAGACCTGACTCTTTGATGCCGCCAAACGGTGCGACTGTAGTTGATATCAAACCTTCGTTAATACCAACAATACCGACTTCCAGAGCCTCACTCAAGCGCCAAGCCCGAGCCAGTGACTGCGTATAGCAGTATGCCGCTAATCCAGAATCCGTGTGGTTTGCACGTTCAATCACTTCCTCTTCGTGAGTGAAACGAAACAAAGGTGCAAGTGGGCCAAAGGTTTCTTCTTGAGCCACCAACATCTCTTCTGTCATCTCTGTTAATACGTGAGGCTCAAACAAACGGCTACCGGCTTGAGGCAGAGTGCCATATTGCACTAAAGCGCCTTGCGCGGTGGCATCCGCAATATGTAATTTGACTTTAGCCACTGCCGCATCATTGATTAAAGGCCCCATTGTTACGCCCGATTCCAACCCATTTCCCACAATCAGCTTGCTGACTTTATCAACCAATTTTTTAACAAATTTATCGTACACGCCCTCTTGCACATAGATTCGATTGGCACAGACACAAGTTTGACCAGCGTTACGAAACTTCGCCACCATCACACCCTCTACGGCGGCATTAATGTCGGCATCATCAAACACAATAAAAGGGGCATTACCACCCAGCTCGAGCGACAACTTTTTAATGTTGTGCGCGCACTGTGCCATTAATATTTTCCCCACTCCTGTTGAGCCAGTAAATGAGAGTTTGCGTACCACTTTGCTGCTGGTTAATTGCTGCCCGATTGCGATTGCCTCTCCGGTCACCACTTGCAATAAGCCAGCGGGAAGCCCAGCACGATGCGCCAATTCTGCCAAAGCAAGAGCAGTAAAAGGCGTATCTGGTGCTGGTTTGAGTACCACTGCGCACCCAGCCGCAATCGCTGGAGCACATTTACGAGTCACCATAGCCGCAGGGAAATTCCAAGGCGTGATCGCAGCAACCACACCAATAGGTTCTTTCGATACCAGTATTCTTGCATCCGCTTTATGGCTCGGAACAAGCTCACCATAAGCTCGTTTTGCCTCTTCGGCATACCATTCGACAAAGCTGGCAGCATAGCTGATCTCGCCTTTCGCTTCCGCTAAAGGTTTGCCTTGCTCGTTGGTTAAAATCAGTGCCAGATCATCGCTGTGTTCAACAATCAATTCATACCAAGATCTAAGCACTCTCGCTTTGTCCGCCGCTGGCTGTTTTTTCCACAGTTTCTGCGCAAGCTCTGCACCCTCAATCGCTTGTTGGACTTGCGCACTATCTAGCTGCGGAACCGTTCCAATCAGAGTGCCGTCATAAGGGTTGTAAATGGTTGAGGTGAGCGAGTTGGATGCACAAACCCATTGACCATTGAGATAACATTGTTGTTTAAAAAGTTGAGGATCACGAAGCTGCATGACGATGCTCCTAGCGATAAATAAGGGGGGGAGAGAACAGGGTAAAAGGAAACTGAGTCAGGTTCAATTGATAAACGGTATTATTCAGGGATTGCGACTATCTACTCATGCATCAAGCTCGACACAACCACTCCCTATGCAGAAAAATGGTGTTAACTCACCACGTCTTCCACTGTAAAAACTCCCCTTAAGGGATCAATGTTTTGACAATAAGTGTTACCCACCACTTCTTTAGCTTGATACATCGCCTCATCAGCTAAGGCCATTAAATGATGCATACTATTAGTTTGTAAGGGGAAGTAGCTGATACCGACACTAACACCAACGGTTAGGCTTTGCCCTTCAAACTCAATGGGCAGCCCTAAGCATTTGATGATTTGCTTGACTTTCTCTGCGACAAAATCGTACTCATCAATCAGATCGAGGCACACTACAAATTCATCGCCTCCAAGCCTTGCCGAAAAATCAGATTGGCGGATACTGGCCTCTAAGCGAATCGCAATTTGCTTTAAAATTTCATCTCCCGCGCAGTGGCCTTGAGTGTCGTTGATGGTTTTGAAATTGTCCAAATCAATGAAAAGCAGCGCTAACTTCACCTTAGTCCTGTTGGCTTTAATAATGGCGTTATCCAACAACTTTTCAAACGCTCGCCGATTAAGTAGCCCCGTCAACGAATCATGTTCAGATAGAAACTGAAGCTGATCTTTTTGAATTTTTAACTCTGAGGTTTGCCGCTCAACCTCTAATTGCAATTCATCTTTTGTCACGGTTGTCGTTTTTAGTGAGACCTTCATATGGTTAAAGAAATCAGCCAAAGCAACAAATTCAATATCCAGATTAACTGGTTCAATCTTGCTTTCAAGGTCACCATACGTCAAAGCTAGGATACCTTGTTTAATTGACGCAAACCCCCTTTTGAAACGTTTCAAAATCAACCAGGCAATGCCACTCACTAAGATTGAAAAAAATAATATTTTCAGTGCACTCAACATCAAGGTCATTTGTTGACTCTCAATGCTTTTTGCTAAGACTGATTTTTGTAAGTAAAACAACTCTTCAGTCATATTTTGCACGAGCATATTGTAACGTGAATGTAGCAGCCCTTTCGCGCTGATTAGAGAGTTGCTTTTTGCTTCAGCATCTTGATGAGTAAGCTTTTTTTCTTGTTGCAGTAAGACGGCAAGGCTAGTATTCATGCGTTGTAAGTTTTCGATATGTTTGCCCATCATCTTATGATTAAGCAGTCTCTTGGAGAGGCTTTGCTGAGCAATATCAACCTGGTCCAAACTTGATACATCAGAATACTGCAGGAAAATCCAAAGTTGGCTACGCAACAAATCCACACTCAATTGGATCTGCATAATATCTTCTAGATCTTTTTTTGTTTGCTCTTGTTCTTTAAGTAAGCCCCACAGAGAAAAAGTGATCAAAAGGATTAGAAATGCCGTGGATGCGAACAATAATGTCAATTTACGTACAATCGAACTGATCATTTTATCGATACCTTAGTACGTAGCACTTCCTCGATCGGCTTGGAAGCAAGCACTGTCCGAAAATCCGGCTTGTCGCCCGTAACCATACCAGCCTCAATCGCCCATCTTGCTTGAAGCTGTAAGTTAGATAAAAGTGCATTACCTAACGACAAACGAAATACATAATCATTCCAAGACCACTCGAGTTGGGGTAACGGAATATTTAAGGCCTGTGCAATCACCTCTCTTGATTGTTCAGGATTGAGGTTAATCCATTCATTAGCCTCTTTTAATGCACGTAATATTGCCACTATCTCGTCATGCGCCTCTTCGACGGTTGCTTTCATCGAAAGTAAATTAAACGACAAATGATAAATACCAGATAGCCCAAGGTTCAATACATCGGATGGTGCAGAGGTTTCAGTTTTATAACCGTAAGGTTCCCAAACAGAAATAGCATCAACTTGTGAGGAGAATAAAGAGTCATTTAGCGCTTCTGGTGGTAAATAGACTTTTTCAACAGCCATCTCTTTCAGGTCACTGGCAATCAACAATGAATCAAAGTAAAACTCACTGGCACTCGCCTTAACGATGCCTACTTTTTTACCTTCCAAATCACTCAGGTTAACAATGCCTAATCGCTCTAACGTGAGCAGCTTTAAATCGTTATCTGACTCAACAAAACTGGTTAATAGTGCAAAATCATTACGCTGGAAAAGCTTAAACATAACCACCGACTCAGAGGCAGTCGCATAGTCTACATTCCCACTAAACAAAGCTTGAGAACAGGCCACACCTCCAGAACAGGGCACTAGTTCGACATTCACCCCTTGTTGTTCAAAAAAACCCAAACTGTCGGCAATAATGAAGGAGGAAGAGAGTGGCGTTTGCGAAACCGCTATTCTTACTGCTTTACGCTCTTCAACACGGCTAGCATCATAAAAATGACCAAGTTGCCTATTAAAAATAGCAATAGTGACTACCAATACAACAATAGCCACTGCAACTTTATGAAAGGTCTGAGCTTTGTGCTTTTTCGTAACCATAGCCAATAAGTGAAATTAGTTTTATATATGACAGTTTAGCTCTGAATTGGGATTATTTTTGAGTGAATGGCTATTTAATAACTTTTAGCAGGGGATGCATTGAGATTGTTTAGATTAAACAGTGAGTTAAGCTTGAGTTAACATGGTATTTTACGCACAAAAAAACCGTAGACGATCGTCTACGGTTTAGAATATGGCGGTGAGCAAGAGATTCGAACTCTCGATACGTTGCCGTATACACACTTTCCAGGCGTGCTCCTTAAGCCACTCGGACAACTCACCAAATTATATTGTGGTTAGCGCATTTGGCTAACGAGGCGCTAATTTAATGATTCTATAGGATTAGGTCAAGCCAAAATAATAAAAAAGCCCACCACTTTGGTTCGTTTGACTACTTATTGACTTATTTGATGAAATTCAATACAAGCCTTTCTTCAGTGAGTGTCACAGTTAGGCGCTACGATGATAACCCGGGACACGGAACCAACGACGGCACATATCTAAAAAATAGCCATAGAGAACGCCCATTCCACACGACACAATGGCATTGCTTGATACTGCGGTTATGATCTGCTCTGTAGATGCGCCTACAGCCCATAGAATGGCGGCATAGACAGGAGATTGAAATAGAACGTAAGCAACCAAATCCGAGACATTCTTCATTAAACCAGTCTCAGACCATTGACGTCCCTGGCGCAGAATAAAGTCACGAAATACGCCATAAGGCCATGCTATTGCGATATTAACTGGGATAGACAGTGTACGTGATGCTAGCGACTGTTCGAAGGTCATTCCAGAGATGAAAATTTCAATGATCATGCCTGATATAAAACAAAAAACAACCATTGCAAATGTGTCCGCCGCAGCATGACGAATACAAAATGGGCCACGAGCTTTCATTACTTCCCTCTACACAATAGATATAACTATTAAATATGCCAATCAGCAGTAC
>NZ_CAWNTB010000058.1:0-6532 GCF_963877065.1 Vibrio sp. V01_P9A10T6 | reverse complement strand
GCTCTGAAAAACTCTCTGCGCCAAGCCCCTGACATGATTTTAATTGGTGAGATCCGTTCACGTGAAACGATGGAATATGCGATGACCTTTGCCGAGACTGGTCATTTATGTATGGCAACGTTACATGCTAACAATGCCAACCAAGCGCTTGAGCGAATTTTGCATTTGGTTCCTAAAGAGCAAAAAGAGCAGTTTTTGTTTGATCTGTCGATGAACCTCAAAGGCGTTGTGGGGCAGCAGTTGATCCGCGATAAAAATGGCAAGGGACGACATGGTGTGTTTGAGATTTTACTCAACAGTCCTCGAATTTCCGATTTGATCCGCCGCGGTGATCTGCACGAATTGAAAGCGACGATGGGCAAATCAAAAGAAGTGGGGATGCAGACTTTTGACCAAGCACTGTATCAACTGGTCGTTGAGGACAAAATCAGTGAACAAGATGCACTGCACAGCGCTGACTCGGCTAACGATTTACGTTTAATGTTAAAAACAAAGCGTGGCGAAGGGATCAGCAGTGGCACATTGGATAACGTGCAGATTGATATGGAATAGTCGCAGTTTAAGACGAACAATCCCGAACTCGATTCGGGATTGTGCTGCGCCGCTGTATTAAAGTTAAGTTACGCGAGGTTAAGTTACGCGCCCCATTGCGCTTCAAACCAGCTCTCTAAGATCACTACGGCTGATTGGCAATCGACATTGCCTTTGCTCAGCGCCTTATAGCCGCCCATGGCAAATAAGTCGGCGCGGGCTTCCCGGGTTGAAAGCCGTTCGTCATGCATCTCGACGGCTAAGCCAAAGCGCCCGTGTAAACGCTGCGCAAATTTTTTGGCTCGTGGGGTAATGGTTTCTAATGCTTTGCCGTGCAAATCTGTTGGTAGCCCTACCACCAATAAATGGGGTTGCCACTCTTTGATCTGCTTTTCGATCTCTTCCCAATGTGGAATTCCGTCATTGGCTTTAAAGGCTTTAAGTGGCGATGCGGTGCCTGTAACTTCTTGGCCAATCGCACTGCCGATGCTTTTGGTGCCAAAGTCAAAAGCCATAATGGTTCTGGATGTCATAATCAGTATCTTGAATGTTGCAACGAAGGCTCTAAAAAGGCGCGTTACCTAGTTAGAGCCGTAAAGGTTAGAGCCGTAAAAGTTAAGCATGCCCAGCTTGCGCTGAGAGTTGGATGGGATCAATGCCGAGTTTTTTAATCGCCTGATTCCACTTATCGTGAATGGGCGTATTAAAGATAACCTCTGGATCGGCCTCAATGGTTAACCAAGAATTTTCAGCCAGCTCTAACTCAAGCTGACCGGGCTCCCAGCCAGAATAACCCAGAGCCACAAGATAGTGACTTGGTTCGGCATCCGTGCCCAGTACCGCTAAAATATCTTTCGATGTGGTGACGGCAATGTCATCGCTCATACGGATGCTAGATTCATAATGATCTTTCGGTCGATGTAGGATAAAACCGCGATCTTCAGAAACAGGACCGCCATTCAATACGGGCCTTTTTAGGCTATCAAGTTGAAGCTTCGGGTAGCTTGGCTCAACATCGACTTGGTTTAACATGCCGCCCACGGTGATATCAATCGGCACATTAATCATCAAGCCCATCGCCCCTTCTTCATTGTGCTCACAGATGTAAATAACACTGTGCTTGAAGTAAGGGTCTCTCATACTTGGCATGGCGACTAAAAAATGATTTGTAAGATTCATACTGCCTCCAACCTATCGCAAATTACTGGGCAAGAGTTTGCCCAGTTCAGCATGACTTGTTGATTCGACGCTCAATCGCGTCCATCAACTTACCGGTAATTGAGATATCAAAGGCGGCCTCTATTTCACGAATACACGTAGGGCTCGTCACGTTGATCTCAGTGAGCTTGTCGCCAATAACGTCAAGTCCGACAAAGATTAAGCCTTTTTCTTTCAATGTTGGAGCAATAGTTTGAGCAATTTTTTTATCGGTTTCGCTTAGCGGACGCGCTTCACCACGGCCACCAGCTGCCAAATTGCCACGGGTTTCACCTTGTGCCGGAATTCGCGCTAGGCAGTAAGGCATTGGTTCACCATCGACCACTAAAATACGTTTATCACCGTTGCTGATGTCAGGCACAAAAGTTTGCGCCATACAGTAGTTTTGGCCGTGGTTAGTTAATGTTTCGATAATGACGGATACGTTTGGATCACCCTCTTTAACGCGGAAGATAGATGCCCCGCCCATACCGTCTAACGGTTTTAAAATCACATCACCATGTTGCGCGCGGAAGGCTTTAATTTTTTCCGCTTTACGCGTCACTATGGTGGTTGGCGTTAGTTCAGGGAACCATGCCGTAAACAGTTTCTCATTGCAGTCACGTAAGCTTTGCGGCTTATTGACGATTAATGTTCCTGCTTCTTCTGCTCGTTCTAGAATGTAGGTTGCGTAGATATATTCAGTGTCAAACGGCGGATCTTTACGCATCAATACTGCGTCGAGATCAGCCAGTGGAATAGTTTGCTCAGATAAAAACTCATACCAACCGTTCGGATCTTCTTTTAATGTCACCACTTTGGTATCGGCAAAAGCGACACCTTGATCTAAGTGTAGATCATTCATCTCCATATAGTGGATTTCATAACCACGACGCTGCGCTTCTAGCAACATGGCAAAGCTGGAATCTTTTTTGATGTTAATGGACGAGATAGGGTCCATGACGATACCAAGTTTAATCATTGTTTTTCTCCGGTTAGCCAAGATCGCCAAAGCGAACTTGAAGAGCAGTAATAGCCGTTAAGGCCGCAGTTTCAGTACGCAGTACGCGTGGGCCTAGCAAGGTTTCTTCAAAATGGTACTGTTCAGTCATGCTAATTTCTGATTCTGATAAGCCCCCTTCAGGGCCAATCAACAAACGGACTTTATTGATGGGTTGAGGCAGGGTATTAATCGAATACTTCGCACGTGGATGTAAGTTGAGCTTGAGCGCATCACTGGGTTCGGCACACCACTCTTCCAACTGCATAATTGGGCGGATCAGCGGCACTATATTGCGGCCGCACTGCTCACAAGCGCTGATTGCAATTTTTTGCCACTGTTCAAGTTTTTTCTCAAAACGTTTGGCATCTAATTTCACGCCGCAACGTTCAGAAATCAAAGGCGTGATGGTATTGACGCCAAGTTCGACCGATTTTTGAATGGTGAACTCCATTTTGTCTCCACGCGAGATCACCTGCCCAAGGTGTAAATTAAGAGGCGATTCACAGCTGCTTTCGACTCTTTTCAACACATTGACCAGCACATTTTTTTTGCTGACCTCGGTAATTTCCGCTGGGAATTCCGCGCCACTGCCATCAAAAAGCAGTACTTCTTGGCCCGCTTGCATGCGTAACACCCGGCCAATATGCCCAGCCGCATCATCATTGAGAGCAATAATGCTTGAGGATTGAAGAGGAGTCGGATGATAAATTCTAGGGATACGCATGGATAGTTCCTACCTGACGTTGAATAGCCATTAACATGGATGCTTTACACTGAAAAAACAAGGGGCAAGGGCGAGTTTCAATCACGAAAATAGCCCACAAAAAGTACCTCATGAACGGCACTGTTGCTGCACAAATGGGTTGTGGTTGCCTTGAACTTTGGCAATTCGCTGATCGCGTTTGCATTCCCACTCATCGGCTGGGTATTGGCGATTCCACGCTTGCATTAGTTGTGTTTGGGACTTGGATAACTGAAAGCCATAGTTTTGGCTCATGTACAAATAAGTACGAGCAATTGAGCCACGTGCTCTATCGGGTGGCATGACTTTACGTTGTTTAAAATCGACCTGCATTTCACAACGGCCATAGCTTTCACCCTCTACGCCATTCCACTGACTGAAATTGTAGTTTGAACGGTCACCGTTGACTTCGCCAATCGCCGGCGTCAGGTTGTGGAGGTCAGCTTCCATCGAACGAAAAATAGTATCATTTTTGGTGCAATTTTTACGTCCACCTTGCTGCCAACACTGGCGCTGGTGGCCAAATTGCCAAGCAGGGACGACGTGTTCCCATTCAATACGGCTGGCGCGAGTTTGTTGTTTGCGAACTTGGTAACCACAAGCTTGTAAGTCGGGCGTGCCTTTCTTACCTTGCCATGCAATGTCACAACCGCAGTAAAAGCTCACTGGATGATCATGATAGATTTTCAATGCTTCTTTTTTAGCTTGAGAAAAGGAAGCGGGAGGCGCAGCTAGGGCACAAAATGAGAACAGAGCTAAGCTGCTATTCACAAGCAATAAGCGAAAATAGGACATCATTTAGACTGATATAAGTATGGTTTTTATCAGTCTAACACTCAGATTAAAGAATAATAAATGATGTTTTTGTTGTTAATTGCAGATGGGTGTAACCACACCGCTGTAGATTCAAGTAACAGCAACCAAAGTTTATTTAGGAAAGCTGCACGCCAGTAAAATGGAGCGTTTGTGCACAGTGTTGACAGCGGTAGGTGGCTTGATTGCGCATCACTTTATTGTGACGACGGACAGTGAGCGGATAATGCGCACAAGCGCAGTGATATTCAAAGGTTTTGCCTTGCACAGAAGAGACTTCAAAGCGATGAGTGGTATTGGCTGGTAAATGAAACACTTGATTCATCACGGCCTGCCACTCTTTACCGTGTGGACGGACACGACCATAGCGCTGGTAGGTAATTAGGTGGGCGATTTCATGTGGGATCACTTCATCGAGAAAGGCGCGTTGATTTTCAGCAAACAGCACTGGATTCAGTCTGATCTCCCAACGTTGTAAATAAGCCTTACCTGCCGCCTTTCCCCGTAACTGATAGCTGATACTCGGCATAGGGAAGTCGTGCTGAAAATAGTGACGAGCGGTTGTGATGCACTGTTTTGCTTTTACTTGCGCGCGGTAATGTAGCTCAAAATTAGGCACAGATTCATTCCTAGAAAAAAGCCCTTGCGAATGAGCAAGGGCTTACAAATTTAAACTAGGTTGAAAATTACTTCAAGCCAGCAAAGTCACGCAGGATGGCGGCTTTGTCAGTCGCTTCCCAAGGAAACTCTTCACGGCCGAAGTGACCGTAAGCGGCGGTTTTCTTGTAGATCGGTTGCAGCAAATTGAGCATTTCTTGTAGGCCGTATGGGCGTAGGTCGAAGTGCTGGCGTACCGCTTCAATGATGATCTCTTGTGATACTTTCTCAGTACCAAAGGTTTCGACCATGATTGAGGTTGGATCTGCGATACCAATGGCGTATGACAACTGAATTTCACAGCGGTCAGCAAGGCCAGCCGCCACGATGTTTTTCGCTACATAACGCGCCGCGTAGGCTGCACTACGGTCTACTTTTGATGGATCTTTACCAGAGAATGCACCACCACCGTGACGCGCTGCGCCGCCGTAGGTATCAACGATGATCTTACGACCAGTTAAACCACAGTCACCCATTGGGCCGCCAATCACAAAACGACCGGTTGGGTTGATGAAGAATTTGGTCTCTTTGCTAAGCCACTCGGCTGGCAACACAGGCTTGATGATCTCTTCCATGACGCCTTCGCGTAGGTCAGCTGTCGAGATAGAGTCGCAATGTTGCGTTGAAAGAACGACTGCATCAATTCCGACAATTTTACCTTGGTCATATTGGAAGGTAACTTGAGATTTTGCATCAGGACGTAGCCAAGAAAGCGTGCCATTTTTACGCACTTCTGCTTGTTTTTGCATCAAGCGGTGAGCGTAGGTGATTGGTGCCGGCATCAGGATTTCAGTTTCGTTGGTCGCGTAACCGAACATAATACCTTGGTCACCGGCGCCTTGTTCTTTAGGATCGGCCTTATCAACACCTTGGTTGATATCAGGTGACTGTTTACCAATGGTATTCAAAACGGCGCAAGAATTGGCATCGAAACCCATCTCTGAGTTGACGTAACCAATTTCACGAACGGTTTGGCGAGTAAGCTCTTCAATGTCCACCCATGCAGAGGTAGTGATTTCACCACCAACCATGACCATGCCGGTTTTCACGTAAGTTTCACAAGCAACGCGCGCTTTGATGTCTTGTTCTAGAATCGCATCCAAAACTGCATCAGAAATTTGGTCTGCAATTTTATCTGGATGGCCTTCTGAAACGGATTCAGAAGTAAACAGGTGCTTAACCATGAGAGCTCCACTTTTAATCGTTGGACTATGGCAAGCTTCGCTCACCATCGTTATTCATTAGTTTATGTAGGTGTTTCTACATCTAGACGTCTATTCTAGTTTTGAATGGTCGAATTACAAGTTATTTTTACGCCTGTCTGTAAACCAAACGTTTGCTTAAATTTAGATGAAAAATTGGAGTTTGGTTTTTTATCCTAAAAATAAGCGCTAAAGAGCACTATTTCTCCAGTAAAACGTTTGCAGTGAGAAAAGTGCTTTGAGAGAATAGCCGCGCTATTTTCAGCCCATTTCCGTTAATTTGAATTCGCTTAATGCACTCAGGAGCAGACATGTCTTCCCGTAACCTTGTTTCTAATAAAGAACTCGCCAATGCCATCCGTGCTCTTAGTATGGACGGTGTTCAAC
>NZ_CAWNTB010000057.1:0-6536 GCF_963877065.1 Vibrio sp. V01_P9A10T6 | reverse complement strand
GTGAAGGGAAAATAAGTATCAAGTCGCGTGTCGAAGCTAACACATTGATAGTATTAATTTTAATCGATTAATCCATCACATTTTGCGGCGCAAATAAAATCGTTTTTGTGCAGTCCTTTGATGGAATGGCTCCACCAAGTCACGGTCACTTTGCCCCACTCTAATAACAAACTGGGGTGGTGGAATTCCGCTTCAGCCAATTGAGCAACTTGGTTAGAAAATGCCCACGCTAACTTGAAGTTTTTGAACACATACACTTTTTCCAACTGGGGGATGCCATCACGTACAACAATAGACCACCCCTCAAGTTCAGTGAGCAGTTGCTGCTGCTCGGGGATCGATAATGCTAGCGCATCAAGGCTACAAGCTTCACAGCGTAATTCTTCAAGCATGGGTCTCTTCCTTGGGTTGAAATAAGGGGGCCAACAAGCCTGCCTGCATGGCACTTTCTACCTGCTGTACAAGATTTTCTTGGCTCAAATGGTACAGATCTCGTAGATCATCCAACACATAATAAATGGGTTGCATGATATCAATACGATATGGCGTTCTCAGCACTTGTTGGATGTCAAATTTTTCACGTATGGCCGTTTGATTATCAAGGCTATACACGGTTTCAGCGGGGGAGGATAAAATACCTCCGCCATAGATTTTTACACCGTCACTTTCTTGCACTAAACCAAATTCGACCGTAAACCAATAGAGCCGCGCCAAATAAGCTCTCTGTTTTGGGCTCGCGTTAGCCCCAAGCTTGCCGTAAACCTGAGTAAATGATGCAAAATCAGGATGAGTAAGCATCGCGCAATGACCAAAAATCTCATGAAAAAAATCCGGTTCTTGCAAATAGTCAAACTCTTCACGGCTACGCAAAAACGTGGCAACTGGAAATTTTTTCTCTGCCAATAAGGCGAAAAATCGATCGAAATTAATTAAAGCGGGCACCGGCTCGACTTGCCATCCGGTTTCACGTTGCAAAATACGGTTGATATCGGGCAACTGAGGAACCTGATCTTTAGAGAGTTGCAGCATCGCTAACCCATCCAAATAGGCTTGGCATGCTCGCTGCTCAACGACTGTCTCTTGACGTGCGATCAGATCATACCAAATCCGATCCTCTTCGTTACTCCAGTCAATGAAACCTTTGCTATTTAATGGCTTAGAATGATACTGCGTCATACCACAACCTTTTAACAAACCGATTGCATTAAGCCTATCGCCTCGTGAAAAGTCTGCCAATCTTAGGCTCGACATCTGACGACGCTCACGCGTAACAAATATTTTACATTTATGGTTTTTTTACTTAGATATCAGGGATATGATTATGGCCAACCCGTTTGACTTTACGGCGTTCGCCGACAACACTAAACAGTGCCAACAGATCAGAAAATAAACGGATATATACCCACTTGTAGGGTTGTAGGGAACGCGATTATGTTTGAAGAAAATTTGACGCCGCACACACCGCTTTGGGTCCCTAGCCAAGACCGCATCAAAGCGTCCAATTTAAACCAGTTTATTGAGCACATTAATATGCAAGGTGAGGCGATAGAAAGCTACTCACAACTGCATCTCTGGTCCGTTGCCGAGAGAAAACAATTTTGGTTAGAAGTGTGGCAATTTTGCGATGTGATCGGCTTTCGTGGTAACTGCATTTACGGTGAGGGGATTGCGAGATGGGACGACTTCACCGCCGCCAGAGACACAATTTGGTTTCCCCAAGCACAATTGAACTACGCGGAAAATCTACTCTCTTATGCGTTTCAACAACCGGAAGGCATTGCCGTTTGGTTTAAAAATGAAAATGGGCAAAGCAAGAAGCTAACATGGCAGCAACTCAGTGATCAGGTTTCTATTATCCAGCAGTGGTTAAAACAAAATGGAGTTGAAAAAGGTGATGTTGTCGCCGGTTACTTACCCTATATGACCGAAACTTTAGTGGCTATGTTAGCGACTACTAGCTTAGGAGCCGTTTGGACATCAACCTCTCCTGATTTCGGAGTCGACAGCGTAGTAGAACGTTTCGGCCAAGTACAACCCAAAATTTTATTCTGCTGCAATGGGTATACGTTTAATGGCAAAACCCATCTCATGGAAGAAAAAAATGGTCAGATTGCCGATGCTATTTCGAGCCTACACAACATTTGTCAGATCGAATATTTACAGCAACGCTCACTCACGGCTGATTTTAACGACGCTTTTTCTGATTGGAATGCGATTCTCGCAAGTTACCTTCCACGTGGGCTACGCTATGAACGCATTGGCTTCAATGACCCACTGTTTATCTTGTACTCATCAGGTACGACAGGTAAACCCAAATGCATCGCCCATTCGGTTGGCGGTACGATTTTAAATCATCTCAAAGAGCATCAATTACACTGTGATATTCAACCGGGCGATCGTGTGTTTTATTACACCACTTGTGGGTGGATGATGTGGAACTGGCATGTTTCGGCGCTCGCTAGCGGTGCTACGTTGGTTATTTATGATGGTAGCCCAATGTATCCGCAACCGGGTGTATTGTGGGATTTGGCAGAAGAAGCCAACATCACTTTGTTCGGTACATCGGCCAAATATTTAGAGGCACTGCAAAAAACCGCGTATTCACCGAGCGATTACTACCCTCTCTCCTCACTGAAAACATTATGTTCAACAGGTTCGGTTTTGTACCCAAAACAGTTTGATTATGTATACGCCAACATAAAAGCGGACTTACACCTCGCCTCTATCTCGGGTGGAACCGATATTTGTGGCTGCTTCGTGCTTGGCAACCCCATATCGCCGGTGTATCGAGGAGAATGCCAAGGAGCAGGCTTAGGACTTGATGTCGCCGTATTTAACGACCTTGGTCAACCCATGATACAACAACGGGGAGAGTTAGTCTGCCGCAACAGTTTCCCTAATCAACCCATCGGGTTTTGGCATGATGATGGCCAACGTTATCACGATGCATATTGGAGCAAGTTCTCTGGTGTATGGCACCACGGTGATGAAGTTGAGTGGACCGACAATGGTGGAATACGTTTTTACGGGCGCAGTGACACCACCTTAAACCCCGGAGGCGTGCGTATCGGCACGGCGGAAATTTATCAGCAAGTGAATAGCTTTCCTGAAATACAAGATTCGGTCGCAGTGGGTCAGAAAATCGATAATGATGAGCAGATCATCCTTTTTGTACAACTGGCTCCACAGTGCGAACTCAACACCCTACTGGTGAACACCATCAAACAGCGCCTAAGAGAAAACTGCTCCCCTCGTCATGTTCCTGCGCAGATCCATTCCATCAGTGATGTGCCACGTACCAAATCCGGAAAACTGGTAGAACTCGCGGTGAAGCAAGTACTGCATGGCGAGACAGTCAAAAACTTAGGTGCCATTGCCAATCCTCATGTATTAGAAGAAATCCACGCGCTGTTTACATAAACATTATTCTTGAAATAAAGGCGATGGAAGTTGATGTAGGCGCATAGCGGTAAATATTTCGGCAGCTTGTCAAATAACCCGCATCTTTTCGTGTAATTTGTCAGTATGTCAGTGATATGCTTTTGAAAAAGTTTGGAGGAACCGCCTTTATTTATGGATTATATTCACCTTTCAAGAATCAGTTTAAAACACTTAACAGCGCTACACGTCATGCTCAGTACCCGCAGCGTCACGCAGACAGCAGCCCAGCTCTGCATTAGCCCTTCAAGCATCAGTAAAAACTTGTCGCAATTGCGCATTCTCTTGGAAGATGAACTATTTTATCGTGACGGTACACATTTGATACCTACCCCTTTCGCGCTACAAATGGGCCCCACTGTCCATTCAATCCTCTCTAGCATGAATGGATTGCTACATCACTCAAATTTCGAACCTCAACATTATCAGGGGAAATACCGCCTTGCGATGCGAGAAAGTGCCTTTGAGCTGTTTGCTCCTATTTTGACAAACGTGATAAAAAATCATGCACCGCAAGCTTCCTTTACTGTCTACTCGAAAGATCACTATGGCTTCGACGCCCTGCAAAGCGGGCTGATTGATTTCGTCATTTTGCCACACGATATCAGCCAGCCCCCAACGCGAGATAAAGAACTCGTGTGGGAAGTGATTGCTCACGATGAAATGGTCTGCTTAATGCGTAGTGATCATGCTTTAGCCAATGAAGTACTCACCATCGATCACTACCTTGCTCAATCGCATATCGGCATTATGGACAAAGAGCTGGCTGAACCTTTTTTTGAACAGAGTTTAGCTCAATCTCATCGAGCTCGTCATGTTCCGGTTGTTGTCGCTGACTTTGGTGCGGCCGCCATCTTATGTAAGCATACCGACTCACTCTTTACTTGCTCCAAACGCTGGGCGGAACAAGCGATGCAAGCTAAGGGGTTACTCATCAAACCGTTACCTTTCAATTATGGAAAAGTGGCTTACAGCTTAGTGTGGAATAAGCCCAGTATGAACGACCAAGCTTTGAAATGGTTGTGTGATCAGCTCAAAAAACCACACTGATGTTTGTGAATCAACATTGAAAATTTAGCTCAATGCTCAAAATAAAGTAGCTCAATGCTTAAAATAAAGAAGGCCAGCACTATTTTGCGCTGGCCTTCTTTATTTATCTTCTGATGTGCTTTTATTTTTGCTTAACCCTAGCCATGAGTTATCAGTCAACAAACAGAATTATTCGTGATCAACGCCTTATAGTCTTCTAGGGAGAGTGACTATCATGACACTTATCAACAAGCTAGAGCTTACGCAAGTTGGTCATTATGGAACAGTGAAATAATGTAAATAAGCCATTCTCAATCTGGAAAACCATCAACTTTATGATGTTATTTCCTACCAATGCCCATCACTACTGGCGCTAGACCTTTTGAATTTTTAATCTCAAACGCAACTGCGGTTTCCACTTGGCTAAAACCTGCGCTTTTCAGTTGTGTCTCAATTTGGTTTTGGCTAAGACCATAGTCAGGATCATCTTCTTCAACCAACCAGTCCCAATGAATAAAAACGCCATGCTCATCTAATAGAGAATGAATGATGGTAAATACTTCATTAAGATTCGGCACAAACGCGCACACAGATGACGCCACAACAAGATCGAATTGTTTGCGAAAGGCCGGATGTTGCGCGACTAGACCACGGGTCAGAAAATCCACCACGGGTTCAACGTTGACCAACTCTTTTTTATCCAGCTCTTCAATCATGGCCTCAGAGCCATCGAGCGCGACAATATCTCTGGCATGGCGAGACATCATTTGGCTCAGCAAACCCGTACCACACCCGAAATCAAGAACATGTTTACCTTCGAGAGTGACCCGTTTCTGCAATTGCTGAAACACATTTTGAGCAAAAAGCGTTGTGGATTCGTCCTGCTCCCACTGAGCCGCACACTCATCCCATTCGTTCGCCATCATGGCCTCCGTGTTACTTCTTGTATTGGGGAAATTTTCCCAAGAATAAACCAAAACTGTGTTACGTTCATAGAGTTACAGCTCAATCTTGACTAAGAAATGATGAACTGGCTTTGATTGGCGAGAAAACCGTCAGTTGGTAGAAGAACATCAGATAGGCAGTGGTACTAAAATTGTTTATGATCAACCCATTATTGTGCCTTAGAGAACGTTATGAACCTTTCTCAAATTGAAGCATTTTTCTCTGTCGCGGACACGGGCTCAGTCTCCGAAGCGGCGCGACAATTAGAATGTAACCGAACCAAACTCAGTATGGCGATTAAAGCGTTGGAGAAAGAGCTCGATACCGCTCTTTTTGTGCGCACCGGCAACAACCTGACTTTATCTGAAGCGGGGAAAGCAATTTATAAAGATTGTGAAAGTGTTTTGGTGACCATTGCGCGAATAAAACACACCTGTACGCAAATATCACGGGGCTTCAACGCCGAGATGTGGATTGCCCGTGATGATTCTCTTCCTGATGCCTTGTGGCAAGATTTTGCACACCAGCTGAATAATCGTTTTCCCGCGACCTCGTTTAACCTTGTATTGGCTTCAAGCGGCGACTTAGCCAACTTGATTGCCACCCATCAAGTCGATTTTGCTTTTGGCGTCGATTACGAAAGAATCAACGACCCACGGATCACTTATCAACCTTTGGGTAAAATCCGGATGATGTCGGTGTGCAAAAGTGACCACCCGCTAACTAAAATTTCGCTATTCAAGGAAGAAGAACTGCGCAGAGCAATGCAAGCCGTGATGGTCTATTTAAACGAAAAAGATAACCCCGAATTACAACCTTTCTCTCGTCGCTACATTGGCTTCTCCAGTTTCGATTACATGCTCAATACCATCTTGACTGAGAATGCATGGGGCGTATTGCCAGAACCTTTAATTCGCCACTTCCTACGTGAACAAAAACTAACGGTGATTAAACACACCTACGGTCTCACTCAAGAAGATTACTGCATGTTTACGGCCACAGGCATGGCCGAACACCCTGGCATGAACTGGTTAGCCGATAAGTTGCGTGACTATTTGTTTGATTTTTAATTTTCGTTGTTTAGTTTTCAAGATGCCCACATTTTGAACAACATAAAGCAAAGG
>NZ_CAWNTB010000056.1:0-6545 GCF_963877065.1 Vibrio sp. V01_P9A10T6 | reverse complement strand
GTATTGGGTTGTTATCCATAGGCTATAACAAAAGAATCACTAAATAATCTAGCTATAATTAAAAAGAGTATTTAGGATTACTTAACAATAACTGCGATATAGAATCTTAATGAACAAATTATTGAACATGGAGGTCTTTGTTGCCATTGTTGAGCAACAAGGGTTGGCGGCCGCCGCAAAAGCCATCAATATGTCCGCCGCTTCAGTCACACTAAAACTGCAAGAGCTTGAACGCCACTATGGCGTGAAATTGCTGCAAAGAACCACACGTAAAATTGCATTGACGGAAGCCGGCGAACGTTTCTATCCATTATGTTTACAAACCTTAGCCAACATCACTGAAGTCGAGTCTTCGCTATTCGCCGAGAAAACACACTTGGAAGGCAATATAAAAATTTCAGCACCCAAAGATCTCGGGCGACAACATTTGCTGCCACTGCTCGACTCCTTCTTAGCAAGACATCCTAAAATTGTGCCTCAGATTACCTTTAGTGACAGTGTGTTAGGGATATATGAAACAAAACTTGATTTGGTATTGCGTTACGGCACACTCAAAGATAGTCAATTGGTTTCCAGAAAATTAGCAACTAGTCGCCGCGTTCTTTGTGCCTCACCCGCATATTTAGCGTGTCATGGTCAACCGACGCACCCAGAGGATCTCAAACAGCATGCTTGCTTGGGTATGCTACGCAAAAGTGAATCATTAACGCGTTGGTCTTTTCTTAAAGGAGATGTCGTTCAAGATATTCTGATCAAACCATCACGTTTGTCTAATGATGGCGAAGTGATTCGCCAGTGGGCACTCGAAGGCGCAGGTATTGCACTCAAATCACAACTCGATATTCAACCCGACCTCAATGCTGGGAAACTCGTTCTTCTCTTGGAAGATTATCGGCAAAGTTTTAGTTCACACGCTCTGGCCACAGGATCGGACTTGCATCTGCTCTATCCCAATCGTGATCACCAACCGTCACGTATCAAAATATTGATCGAGGAGATTGTGCGCTATTTTGAAAAACGTACGCTTCCTAATGAGCAATAGCAAAAGAGCGCCGATAAAAGCGCTCTTTGTTTATTTTATTTCGACAATTTTCGGCGATTAAATGTCGAAAATTGTATTTTTGCTCTTAGGCGGCTATTTCTTATTCGCGTACTTCATTGAGTCCAACGCGACAGCGAAAATAATAATGCCGCCTTTAATGATGTACTGCCAGTAAGGGCTCACGCCAATGTAGGTCATACCATAGTTGATAACAGTGAAGATAAGCACACCCGTGACCACACCCGCAATACTTCCGACACCGCCAGCAAATGACACGCCACCCACAACACAGGCTGCAATCGCATCCAACTCGTACAGGAAGCCAAGGTTATTGGTCGCACTGCCGATACGGCCAGCTTCCAACATACCGCCAAACGCATAGAACACACCCGATAAAGCATACACTTTCAGTAGCGTCAGTGGCACATTAACACCAGAAACTTTTGCGGCTTCTGGGTTGCCACCGACCGCGAAAATATTCTTACCAAAAACGGTCTTATTCCACAAAATCCATGTAAAGATAATCGCGATAATGGCGTAGAAGGTTATGTACGAAAACCTAAAATCTCCAAATCGAATAAAACCTTGAGTGAATGAAGAGAAACGCTCATCAAAACCTGCAATTGGAGATGCACCCACCGAATCGTAGTAGAGAGAGTTAATCCCGTAGACGATAATCATGGTGCCTAATGTGGCGATAAACGGCGTTACTTTTAAATAAGCAACAATCACACCGTTCACTAAACCGATGATCGCGCCGATCGCGCACACACAAAGAATCACAGCCACAATCGGCACGTCACCAATGCTGGGGAATACTTTGTTGACGTTATCAATTGATTGTAAAAGTGTTGCAGAAATTACAGCGGCTAAACCCACTTGACGTCCAGCAGAAAGGTCGGTTCCTTGCGTTACAATCAGCCCCGCCACACCCAATGCAATAATAACGCGCACTGAAGATTGCGTTAATATATTACTAAAGTTGCGTAAACTTAAAAATGATGGCTCCTGAATAATAATAATTGCCAGAAGAATAAATAGAACCGCATAGATCGCACCTTCCTTTAGGTGCTTCATTGCAAATGTTTTAACTGAATCCATAATAATTTCCCTAGAGGTAACGAGAGGCCAGCTCTAATATTTCATTCTGTGAAGTGTCTTTAGTATTAACGATTCCCGCAGCTCGGCCATTACTCATCACCAAAATTCTATCGGTAATGCCTAACAACTCTGGCATTTCGGAAGAGATAATAATAATCCCTTTATTCTTTTTCGCTAATTCCAATATCAATTGATAAATTTCAAACTTTGCTCCGACATCAATACCCCGAGTCGGCTCATCAAGCATTAATATTTCTGGCTGAGTTAACAACCAACGGCCAATAATGACTTTCTGCTGATTACCACCAGACAAAGAACCGATTGATGTTTCATGAGAAGGTGTTTTTACACTCATGGAGTCAATTACCCACTGTGTATCACTCCTCATTTTTTTATTACTCAGTAAACCTAATTTGGTTTTGTATTCATCCACATTGGCAACCAAAGAGTTAAAGGTAATATCTAAATTACTGTAAATGCCGGTTGAACGACGCTCTTCTGTCACCAACGCAAAACCACTGTTGATCGCTTCATGTGCATCACGGTTTTTCATCTCTCGGCCATGTAAGATAATGTGGCCGTTACTACGCTCACGAACCCCAAAAATGGTTTCCACAATATCAGTGCGTCTTGAACCGACGAGCCCAGCCACACCTAAGATTTCACCTTCTCTGAGGTCAAACGAAATATCCTGAATAGAGGGTTGGTTCAGTGCTGTTAAATTTTTTATTTCGAGGATAACTTCTTTTGGCACATTGGTCTTTGTGGGAAAGCGCTGTGTTAATTCACGGCCAACCATCATCGAAATGATTTTGTCCATATCGAGCCCTTTCAACGGCCTCGTATCAACCCATTGACCATCACGCAAGATGGTTATCTCATCACAAATAGTAAATATTTCTTCCATTTTGTGAGAGATGTACACCACGCCACAGCCTTTTTCTTTCAACTTGTTAATGATAGTAAAAAGATGCGATACCTCTTTTTCAGTCAAAGAGGACGTGGGTTCATCCATGATCACAATGCGCGCGTTATAAGAAAACGCTTTCGCTATTTCGACCATCTGCCTTTGTGATACCGATAATTTAGCCACTTTAATTTTCGGGTCTATATCAATATCGAGTTCATCAAAGATTTCTTTGGTATCGCGATACATTTTATCGTGATCGACAAAGAGTCCTTTCTTTGGGTAACGCCCTAGCCAAATATTATCCATTACAGAACATTGTAATACTTGGTTAAGCTCTTGGTGGACCATGGAAACACCCGCTTCCAAAGCTTGCTTAGACGATTGAAAATTCACATGTTCGCCTAAAAATATAATATCACCTTCGTTTTTTTCATAAATCCCAAAAAGGCATTTTAATAGCGTCGACTTACCTGCACCATTCTCTCCCATTAACGCATGAATAGAGTGTGGTCGAACTTTCAAATTAACTTTATCTAATGCCTTAACCCCGGGAAACTCTTTACTCACTCCTGTCATTTCTAACAGAAATTCATGCTCTTGATTTACCATGGCATCACTTATTTATTCTTTGATTAATACCATTCAATATTAAATAAAATTTAATCAGCAATTATTTATTATTGATTGTATAAACACCCTATAAGTTAGGGAGTAAAGGGGGAATGACTTCCCCCTTGAACTTTAGGTTACTCGAGTGTCGATTTATCCACACCAACATAAGGAACACGAACAATCTTATTAGCCATTTCCCATTGAGTGCCTTCGGTAGCTGCTTTGCCGTTGGCTAAATTACGTGCAAGTTCAAATGTCGCTTTCGCTTGTGAATCTGCATCATTAAGCACAGTACCGGCCATATCGCCAGATTTAACTAATGCTAATGCTTCTGCTAACGCATCAACACCGAATACTGGTACTTTCGCACCCGCACCACGTAACGCTTCAATCGCACCCATCGCCATACCATCATTATTGGCAATCACGACTTCGATTTTGCTGCCGTTGGGGCCAGATAACCAAGCATCCATTTTATCTTTCGCCATGGCGGTATCCCACATACCAGTATCCATGTGTAGCTCTTCTGTTTTGATGCCATTTTCGTTAATGGTTTTCACAGAATAAGAAGTACGAGCTTCCGCATCTGGGTGACCTGGTTCGCCTTTCAGCATTACATACTGCAGTACACCGTCACCGTTTTTATCCCAAGCAGGATTGGCTTTCCAGTGTTGCGCAATGAGATCGCCTTGGATGATGCCCGACTCTTTTGAATCTGTACCCACATAATAGGCTTTGTCATATGAAGCGAGCGCTTTAGCACTCGGTTCTTTGTTGTAAAAAACGATAGGAACATCATCCATTTTCGCTTTTTGAATAATACTTGGTGCAGCTGCAGGGTCGACAAGGTTGATCGCCAGTGCTTTCACGCCACGAGCCAACATGACATCCACTTGGTCATTTTGCATTGATTGGCTGTTTTGTGAGTCATTCATCAAAACCTTGGTGTTGCCGTCATTATTTGCCTGTTTTTCAATCGCTTGGCGAACAACTGACATAAAGTTATCATCGTACTTATAAACGGTCACACCGATCGTTGTGTCAGCCATGACTTGAGTGCCGAAACTCATACCAGCCGCAAGCATGGCTAAAGTAGTTAACTTTCTCATTGAACAAGTCCTATTTGTTAGTGTTGTTATTACGTTGTGTAGGGGGAGAAACGTTAACTCTGAGAAACAGCAGTGAAAACGTTTACCTTTCAAAGTATAGTAGTAAAACAAACAATTAATGTGAACCAGTTAAAATTTCAGTTTTGAAATCGCATTTTCATGCAGTTTCTTGTGAATAGTTTGATAACTATTGCAAAACTAAGTAATCATACGTAACGCAATGTAACATCGAGACCTATTTCTCTTTTTAAAAGTGCGATCCACCACGAAAGAGATCATACCTCTCAAAACACCAAGTGTTAACGTTTACACTTGCGAGTTTCCAATATGCAATAGATTTAACTTTCATTTGACTGCTCACAAAGTGTAGATGAGGCTTGTTACATACGCCTGCAATTTATTCGCGTATTTTTACGCCATATCGGGTCTCGATTTACCAAACAGCACCACGACTTTTAATTAATGAACTCTTACATTGTCATTTTTATTATTAGCATATGCCAATAATAAGGTGTATTTTAAATACAAGAACCCGATAAACTTTAGGAGCCATGATGATTTATTCCATCCCTTGTGATCAAAACTCGCCTTTTAATCACTTTGCCAAAGCGCCTCAATTGATGATTGTGGACGATACCACCGCCACTAGCCAACGTATTGACGTTACGAAAACCGAGGGCAGTTGTGGCCACAAAAAACAGCTACTTGCACTGCTAAGAGAGAATAGAGTGGACGCTGTTATCGTCCGCAATATCGGACAAAATATGTTAGCAGCAATTTTAGAAAAGAAGATTGAGGTATATTACGCACCAAGAGGCAGCCAATTAACATCACTTCATCCAAACCATCTTCTGCCCGTCACCGACGTCTCTTTTGGCAAGCCTTCAGCCAATAAATCGAAGAAACGTTGTGCTAGTCAATGTGGATCGAAGAAAGTGGGTAAACATAACAAACTGGCACCCAGAATGCTGTCACCAACTACCATAGAAGCGTTGAAGAAAGTGCTGAAAGTAAAAGCGATTGTCGAGGGAAAATAATGACTTATGTTATAACCTTTGCGTTTTTTATTGGCATTATTGTCTTGATGGCGATCGGTGTTTTGTTTCGCCGCCGCTCGCTGCAAGGCAGTTGTGGTGGATTAGCAAATATCGATATTGAAAGAGAATGTAACTGCGTAGACGTTTGTGATGAGCATCAGAAGGTGTTGTATCAAATTCAAGAACCTGATCACGAGCGTTAGCGCTCAACCAACATCAACGCATGACCTTCCACCAAGCAAGTCGCGACTTTCGCTCTTGCTTGGTTAACGATATTACCAAAGGTTTGTCGCGATATGCCCATCTGCGTGGCCGCTTGCAATTGACTAAGCCCCTCTTTATCAGCCAAACGCAACGCTTCAAGTTCTTCTGGCAGTAAATCTACTGTGTTCAATTCAGATAATTTGACACCGTTGGGTTTGAAGCATGCATACGCCGCTTGACCACAAACACGACGAATTTTTTTGGGTCTTGCCATTTTCTTCTCCTAATCATTTAAAAACAGTTTGGTGAACTTATGAACATTCAACTTCCCATACAACATTGCCACTGCGCGGTGTGTTGTGCCCCGTTCTTTTCTGAAACGCACACACTGCAATTTAACCAAACAGAAACGGGGAGCGTATGCGCACAGATTGTAGCAACAGAAAAGATGCAAGGCTATCAAGGGGTCATGCAGGGTGGACTTATCAGCACCTTACATGACGCTGCCATGACGCATTGTCTGTTTGCAC
>NZ_CAWNTB010000055.1:0-43801 GCF_963877065.1 Vibrio sp. V01_P9A10T6 | reverse complement strand
CTTATAAATTTCATAATTTCTCTATTTTATATAAAAATGATAATTGATCTCATTATCGTTTGGTGGCAAGCTGCGCCTCATTATAATAATTGGCTATGTTTTCACTGATCATAATGAAATTACTTAATATCATTGCTTTTATTGTTGGTTTGTCTTGTTTTCATTCATCTTATGGTGAGTCACTGCAGTGGCTGGAAGATGGCTCGCGTAGCCAGCCTAAGGTTCGAGCACACCTTGAAGATCACAATAAAAAAACACAACAGTGGTTTAGTCAAGCCACACCACTTTCTAATGCACTAGTCAAAACATGGTCAGAGAGTAAGAGCGTAAAAGCACCGACACCTTGGCTCATCCAGTACCAAAATTACTATCATGATCAAGTAATTAAGGGTGAACGTTTTGTTGTTAAAAAGACCGCAGAAAACAGCCCAATTGAGCGCTTGGTCAATATCAGTGTAAGACAGCAGCAATCAGATTATTACCAGTTAGCCAATTGGGCGGTGGCAAAAGGGGACCGCTTTATTGCATTAAGCGAAGATTTGACTGGCGAAGAGCACTACACGCTGACGCTGGTGGATCGTGTATCGAAGCAGGAAATCGTGCTTAGCCAATCTGCAACGACTCAAGCTATTTGGTCTGAAAATGGCCAATACCTCTATTTTTTGGCGGCAGAAGAAAGCCGTTCTTCTCGCTTATTACAGCGCTATGATGTGCTGAGCAAGCAGACAAAAAACCTATGGGAGTGGGCTGATCCGCAGTGGATCGTGTCTCTCTATGTGGCAGCGGATCCGCATTTTGCCCTCGTGCAAGTCAACAACGAAAACAGCAGTGAACAACGTATTTTAGAGACCAACAGCTCTCACTTAAGCCTTCCGCTTCGTGCCGCACAACCGGGTATTGAATACTACGCAGACGTTGCTAATGGTTGGCTTTACATCAATAGTAACCTCAACGGCAAGTTTGCACTCTACCGTCGATTACTGAGCATGAATGAAAACCCTTGGCAGCTTTTTTATGCGCCAGATGATCATTCCACGCTGGATAATTTTTATTTATATCAAGCTGGCGTTGTGGTTAAAACCAACCAAGCACAGCATTCTCAACTGGCCATTATAGATCAGCATGGAAAGTTGAGAGCATCACAGCCTTTGGCAACAGAAAGTGAGGTCGCTTGGGTCTCTCGTAACGGTGATTGGCAAAGCAATAAACTGCGCGTGCGTTCAATGTCGATGGTTTCTGCAGGAGTTTGGCGCGAGCTTGACGTGGCAAGCTTGCAATGGAAGCGACTGGGTCAAGACAGCTATCCCACTTATTTACCGGAACAGTATGAGTCACAACAGATTGTGGTGGATGTTGATGGCGTGGCTATTCCTGTCACTTTGGCGTACCGAAAAGACACCTTGAGCGCACAGTCCAGCGTCTTTCTTTATGGCTACGGCGCGTATGGCGTCACGATGCGTCCGTACTTTATGCCACAAGTGATCAGTTTATTGGATCAAGGCGTAATTTATGCGATTGCTCATGTGCGCGGTGGTGGTTATCACGGTGAATCATGGCACCGCGCTGGGTCTGGCATTCTGAAAAAAATAGGCATCTCGGATTTCCTGAACGTCGCCTCTTCATTGCAGCATTTTAATAACGGCCAACGCGCTATTTATGCGATTGGCGGCAGCGCTGGTGGAACCTTAGTTGCGGCCGCGGTTAATCAAAACCCAGCACTTTTTTCTGGAGTGGTGCTGCAAGTGCCTTTTGTGGATGTGCTTAGAAGCATGTCCACAGAAGACTCCTCTTCACTCTCGGTGCAGCAGCGAGAAGAGTGGGGAGATCCTAGCCAGCCATTGCAACGCTCAGCAATTGAAGCTTATGACCCACTACTCAATATTCAAGCCAAACCTTATCCGCCAACCCTCGTCCGTGTCGGGTGGTTTGATAACCGTGTCCCTTATTGGGAAGGCGCGAAATACATAGAAAAAATGTCGCTGATGAGCACGGGTAGCGGGCCTTACTTGTTATGGACGGACTTCAATAGCGGGCACAGTAGCGATTCACGTAAGGCACTACAGCAACAGGCCGTGGAATACGCCTTTCTTCTTACCATAGATAAAAACAAAAAAGCGGAGCAGTAAATGAAGCTTTCTCCAATCACCGCAGCGGTGCTTAGCGTGCTTGCGGTAGGGTCAGTGCATGCCGAATTCAGCCTAACCAAGCTTGAAGAAGTGGTGGTGAGTGCCAATAAAGTAGAACAGCCGCTGTCAAAAGTCGCCGGCTCAATATCAGCGATTGACGGTGAAACCATTGAAAAACAAGGCGCGACAGAACTGTATGATGTATTGAGTCATGAACCCGGAATCAGTGTTACGGGTGGCGCTGGTCGGCCACAAAACATCACGATTCGAGGGATGACGGGCAACCGCATTGCGATCATTCAAGATGGCGTCGCCGCATCGGACGGCTATGGTGCCAATGACATTAACGATAAGGTAGGCCGCAATACTTTCGCCTTAGACAACATAAAAAGCATTGAGGTTGTGAAAGGGGCAGGGTCTACCATTCATGGTTCGGGCGCGATCGGCGGCGTTGTGGTTGTCACCACAAAATCGCCGGCGGATTATTTGCAAGGACGTGATTTCTATATTGATGCTTCTGGCTCCTACACAGGGATCAGCAATCAATATAAGAGCAGTAGCACGCTAGCGGTGCGCAATGGAAATGGTGAAAGCTTGGTGACCATTTCATATTGGCAAGGCGAAGAGACTCGCAACTTTAACCAAGATCTCTATAACCGAGATATTGAAGGATTCAGTGCATCGTTAGCTCACGATCACATGGTCAATGATTCGTTATTACTCAGTGCAAAATTTAACGCCTATAAAGATGAAAACATCCGCAAAGAAGGCATTGCTTCCATTCAGCGCGATGACAAATGGGAAAGCAAAGAATTTTTTGAACAGGAACAGCACCAAACCTTATCGGCATCATTGGGGGTGCAATTAGATACCCTTTCTTTCTGGGCAGACCATGTGGACGCCAAGCTTTACTGGCGTGATAGTCAAAGTGATACTCAAACCAATCGCTTATTGACCAAAGAACATGCCTTTTTCGACACCCTTGAATTTCGTCGTGAGCGACGCGATGAAAGTTTTTCTGATCAGTTGATAGGGCTATCGGTTGATTTAGAAAAAGCAGCACGAGTCCACAATATCGAACACCAATTTATTTACGGTGCAGTGCTTAATACCAATCGTTATGAACGCCCTCGTCACGTGGATACCAAGGATTCCAATGGGGTAACCTACGAAAATATTATTCCGTTTGCACCGGCGAAGGCCTATGGTTTTGGCGTCTATTTGCAAGATAGATTCAGCCTTAACCAGTGGACATTTAGCGCTGGCTTACGTTTTGATTTGAATAACCTTACTCCTCAGTCAGAGCAACCTATTGCTGGTTTTGCTGTTAGTGAAATTCAAACCAGTGAATGGTCACCGAGCGCATCCGTGGCTTACCAGTGGACGCCATCATTCAACAGTTACCTCAGTTACAACCACGGCTACCGCGCTCCGACCTATGACAAAGCCTACGGTGCGGCAGACCACAGCTTTGTCCCACTGACGCCGTTTTTTATCGCGCCGAACATGAATTTACAGGCTGAAACCAGTGATAGTTTTGAGTTGGGTTCAAAATACGATAATGGCCAATCTCAAGCTTATGTCGCGGTTTTTTACTCTCTCTTTGACAATTTCATGGACACCAAAGACGTGGGATTTGATAGCGATAGAGGCGCTTGGATCAAGCAGTACCAAAATATTAATGGCGTTGAAACGTATGGCGTGGAGTTCACCTTCGCCCATCAACTGAATCAACAATGGTCAACCACGTTCAAAGCGGGTTATGTGGATGGCAAAGATGATCAAGATGAATACGTTCGTACCATCACGCCGTGGGAAGGAAATGGACAACTAAATTACCAGCAGCAAGATTGGGATGCCTACGCACGTTGGAACTGGGCGAGCTCAATGGATCGAGCACCAGCATGCTCTGATGATATCGGCCGTAAAGCGCAATGCGCGCAAACGTCGGCATGGTCTACGGTCGATCTTGGCGTGAGTTATCAAGTGATGCGTGACCTTGATGTGAGTCTCAACATCATGAACCTATTCGACCGTGAATACGTTCGTTATCAAGACGTCGCAGGTGTAAGTCAAAGTCAAACGCTCTATTCCACTGAGCCCGGGCGTTACTTTACCGCTACGGCTAAATACGTGTTTTAGGAGCTAGAGATGAAAAAAATTATCGTTCTGAGCACCTTGCTATGCTTGAGCCATTCCGCCTTTGCGGGGGAGTGGGACTATCCACTGGCGAAAACGACCATTGCAACGAAAGAGTCGGCTGAGCTGTATTTGAGCTCGCTTTATCCTGATGTTGGGACGCTGAAGTTTCGTTATCAAACCGAGAGTTTACTGGGGAATCATTACAACTTTGATGTATGGCAGAACGGCCAATACCAACCGCAAAAAGTGTTAGTGCTCTCGACCGATCAGTCCGGCGTAGTGACGCGTGTGTTCAAAAGTTTGCACAATACGGTCGAGCGAGATGGCGTTGCATTAGTAGCGGCAGAGCTCGAATCGCCCCGCCGATTGGTGGCGAATGGACCGCCTTCGCTCTCATCGGGAGATGTGCAGAGCATCAATGTGCAACTTTTTGACCCCGATTTAAGAACCATGGATCAATTGCCTGCGCCAGATTCGGCGTGGAATGACCTTGCTGATTACCCAAACCAGCCGCACTACCAAAGTGTGAATGTCGAGATGTTGCAAAGTGCAGGTAAATATTACTTAGCCAATGAACGAGTACGACAAGTTGATGCCACCGCCATACAGCAACAAGATGATGCTAAGCAGTGGGTTGATAGCGGTGTTGGCTTACTTAGCGCTGAAGACGTGGCGCAATGGAACTCAGATGCTGAAATTCTCTCCATGGAGATGCTTGATGATCGCTTTGTACAGCTGATGGCTTTTTACCATCTTGATCAATCGATTGATTATACCAAACAGCTCGGTTTTTCCCTGTTTAGTGAGCCCGTGAGGTTTGATGCGAGAGGTTTATCTAGCAACAACTCTTCTTATTATGTTGGCCCGAAAGCGGTGTTGTTTGGTGTTGGGGGCTCGCCCGATGCATTAGATGCCGACGTGGTTACCCATGAGCTTGGTCATGGAATTCATTATCAAATCGTTCCCGATTGGGCTTATGGACATTCGGGCGCGATTGGTGAAGGCTTTGGTGACTATTGGGCGGGTTCGCACAGTTTTCGCCGCCAGTATACACAAGGAAAAGCATTCGAAATTGACACCGTGTTTAATTGGGATGGCTATTTTGGTACTCGTATTTCAACGCGCAGTTTGTGGAATCAGCGGGCAAAATATTTTGCATCCGCAGAGTATCGAGCGCATGAAAGTGTAGCAGGTGAGTTGGGTGATGAATTGTGGTCTACCCCTTTATTTCAAGCGCTGAAACAGGCCGTGAATGAGTACGGTCAAGAAGCGTTTGCTGAATTTGACCGTATTGTTCTTGAATCAATGTACGGCTTAGGTCGTGGTCTAAAAATGCATGATTTGAGTGAAAGCATGCTGTATACCGCCAAACAGCTGTACCCGCATCGCGCTTATGATGCGATGCTATTACAGCAATTTAAGCAACATAACTTAGTCCAAGAACCCTTCAAATTCCTGTTGGAACGTCGATTTGTGGTGCCAACGGATCCGCTGAACGTGCACATTCAGGCCACGGATCGCCAAGCAAGTTTACAAACGGTAGCCACTTTGCAAGGTGAAACCGTTACTTTCGCTAGCGAAAAATTCCAGCAGCAGCAATGGAGCATCACGCTGCCAACCACCTACACCTGCGGAGTCAAACAGACTCTACAGCTTGAATCGAGTTATCAATATCAACCGTACCTTGCGATGCAATCTGACAAGCAAACTTTGTCGTTTATCGTGGGTAAGCCACAGCTCGCAACGCCGCCAGTAGCGATAAATTCAGTATTGAAAGACGCCAGTATCGACAGTGCAGATACGGTTACCTCCGGATTTAAGAGCTATGGCTTGACGCTCGATGTTGGCAACGCATTGATTGATGAAGATTTTGTGGTTCGCTTGCAGTTATCGCACCCAGAGCTACAAGAGCTGCGCGTTACCTTGATTTCGCCCGCAGGAACGCGCGTTGAATTACTTAACCAAGCACCATCGGCCATCAATGGTTTTGATGACTATTGGGTGCTGGCTCACGATGCCATATTGGGCTCTTTACAAGGCGAAGCCCTAAGCGGCTACTGGCGTTTGGAAGTGGTTGACTACAACCCGGGAAATTCCGGCACCTTGATTGAATGGGGGGTAAGCCGCCTAGCGGGGTATCAATGCCCTCAACCTACGACCAACGCGCTTTCACCTGAAACGGGCGGCGGTTCGACTTCACTGCCCTTATTACTTCCGCTTGCGGTATTCGCCATGAGACGACGTAATTTGTTGGCTATTTTTTCACTTAAACTGAAGAACACATAACTATGTACTTAAGACTTTCAACACTTTCGCTGGCACTTTTACTGGCTGGTTGTGGTGGCGGTGAAAGTGGAGATGTAGCCAATACATCTTTACCCAGCCATAAAATTAGCGGGCAAATTCAAGCGCAAAACGTCGCACTTGATGCCACTGTCTGCATTGATTCTAACCAAAACTTTGCCTGCGATGTGGGCGAAATCAGCACGCAAGCCGATAGCCAAGGGCGCTACACCCTCACGAGTGACAGCACTCAAATCTATCGTTTTCCTATTGTGGCTGACGTTTCTACTGGCATTAGTGTCATGACGAGAAGTCGCCAAACCAGCCAATCATCGGTCTTGGTTGCGCCCGCATTGGGCAAAAGCAGTGGCAACATCCTCAACGGTGTGAGTTCTATTTTTGCCGGCATTATGCTGGATGGAAATACGGAGAAAGAAGCGAATCGCTTGCTGGCCGAGCAGCTTTTGCAATTAGGCGTTGAAGTGAATGGTGATATTTCACAAAACTTTAGCCACACAGCATTGGCAATATTGGATGCCAATGCTGTCGTGTTGCTCCAAAAAGCGAAAGCAAGTGAACGAATTGATTTGCTGGCAACGCTTGGGCAAACCATGGCAAAAAATACACCACTGATTGCCTCTGAGATCGTTTCTGGCGAAAAGATGACCGAATATGCTAATACATTGATGGCGCAAGTATCGGAAGAGCGACCTTTGCAAGACACGGGCATTATTCAGTTCTATTCCGATCAAGGCGCACAAGCGCAGGCTGATGCTGATTATCCCGGTCAAGATGCTGAATATGGCCTAGATATTACCGCCAAAAATGGCGTGACGGGTAAGAGCTTTGCGTTCATCAAATTAGATGCGGCTGGCAATGAACTTGAGGCAGAAGCGAGCGATTGGTCATGCGTTAAAGATGTTTACAGTGGACTTATTTGGGAAGTGAAGTCAGAAGATGCGGCGTCTTTGAACTATAAAGAACGGTTGTTTGCATTAGAAATTGCCGACAAGTTTATCCCTTTTGCAAAAGATGTGACGGCTGCTTCCTGTCAGGCGGCAGGTGATGCTATTTGCACTACGCAAGATTACGTCAATCGTATCAATCAAGATAAATTGTGTGGGTTACAAACGTGGCGTTTACCGACCAGCAGCGAGCAATACATGATGCTCGATTTAGGCGAAGTGGGTGACGATGCGGTTGGTTTCAACCGGGACTATTTCCCGCATCAGCCGCAGAACACCGAATTTTTTGATGGGTATACGTGGACTTCTGGCATTGCTTATCTCAATACCTCTCAATTTCAAAGCGATGGTTCGATGCAATATCTTTACACGGCGCTGTCTGGTGCAACCAAAGGGGAACGTAGCCCAATTGAACTCTACTCCAGCAGCACGGCGGCGGACAATGACCCGTCTTATGTCTTGCCGATTCGAGTTGTTGCAACCAAGGAGAACAACCAATGAAATCTCATTTAATCGCGGCTTCTTGCTTGATCTTTTCTGCTGTCGGCGTCGCCCAAGAGTGTTCTCCTGATATGACGAAAAGCGCAGCCAACACGCGCTATGTCTACAGCGAGCAGGGAACGATCAAAGATAAGCTCACTGGCTTAACGTGGATGCGTTGCCAAGTTGGTAAAACATGGAACGCCGCTACGGAGCAGTGTGATGGCGAAGCGACCGGGTTTCGTTGGCAAAGTGCTTTGCAAGAAGTGGCGGCAATCAACCATCCTCAAAGCCGACATGCATTGCACCAATTTGCCAGCCAAGCCGAATGGCGATTGCCGAATATTAAAGAGTTAGTGTCATTGACTGAAATGGCGTGTTTTGGCCCAGCGATGAATAGTAGAGCATTTGCCCAAGGCTTTAAGTATGAGACAGGCAATATCTTGTCGTATTTATGGAGCCAATCACCCCATTTAGCGAGTGGTCATGTATGGTCTTTTGATTCCGTCAATGGCGAAATTTACCACTACGCACCGAATTTTGAATTTGGTGTTTTGCTGGTGGCTGAAGAATAAGTGTTATGAAATGACGCCACTTACGCTGTAAGGGAAACGATCAGTCATATCATGTCGGCATGACGATCTCGGTTTCACTTCAGTAGCACCTAAGATTTGATCCATAGTTGTTGAGATAGGGCAGATAGAGAATTCAAACAGCTTCCAAATAAGGAAGCTGTTTGAATAAGTAAACAGCCTGTTTACTCGGTTAGTTCAAGAAAATAGCCAGTTGTGATAGCGCTCCAGCGCGAAGCACGCCATCGGCCATGTCTTGTGGTGCGAGAAAGGTTGTGTGTGTACCACTGTCCATTTTTACGAAGACTTTAGACGTATTAGTGATTACATCAGAGGGTACTGCGTTGGCTAATTCCAATAGTGTTGCTAGGGGTTCGGTGCCTGCACGTGTATTTGTGACATTGTTAGGCACACTCTCGTCTCCCGCCACTTGCAGCAAATAAGTAGGGATTGTCGCGGTTCCACCACTGATTAGGTAACTTGCGTTTGTGTATGGATCCATAGTATCGAGCAAGGTTTGAGTCGCGTAGGTAAATTGATCCAACTGACTTTGCAGTGCCGCTTTGTCTGAGGCAGAGGCTGTGTTTTCAAACGTGGTGTAGCAAACTTTCTCTGTTAACCCTGGACAGTATTGGTCGGCGAATGCTTTGTATTTGGGGCTCGCACTTAAGGCGAGATTATGTTTAATGAGTGGGCCATAGTTTGCTGAACCCATTAACAAGTTACCGATTTGACCACCTGAGTTTGCAATGGCCATTCCAGAGAATTTATACAGCGCATCACCACTAGCATCACCGATAGTGCGGTTCGCGTTCGCGACAGCGCTTAAGCCGACGATTCCTCCCAATGAGTGGCCAAGGAATTTTGGTGGTGTCGTCGCGGTATTGTCTGCGTTTGCTAATTGGGAACCAACAAACAACCCTGCACTTTGTGAGTAAGTAATGGCCGCACGCAGCCCCATGATATCTAAGATACTCTGACGCGTGTTGTCACGAGCGACGGCCAAGTTGTTCAAATTGAGGTACGCTAGAATATCGGCATTAGCTGAGCGCTGTGCATCTAAACTGCGAGCACCATGCAGCGGTTGATCAATGGCAATCACGGCGATACCGGCATTGGCTAAATGTGCTGCTGTGAAGTACGCATCTTCTTTAACAGAAGTTATACCGTGTTGGTAAATCACGATCGGCCCGTTTGCTCCCGCGTTAGGAGTAAACAGTAAGAAATCAACGTCTTCTAACGATTTCACCTTAGGTACAGGGCTATAGCGTGTAATGATGCGCTGAGGATCGAGTAGGCTGCCATCAGACTTTGTGAGGGTCAATCCCACTAGCTTAAGCTGTTCACTTGGGCTGGTTGCTAGTTGAGTCACGTCGATATTGTTAGCAATGAGCTGATTGGCGATGGTGGCTTTTTCATTGTCATCTGCCAAAGCATTTTTAATCAAGGCTAAACTTGGCATTGCTGATTCAAACGGCTGTGAGTTCCAGTTGCTTCCTTTCTCTAAATAATAAGGGAGCTTAACCGTTCCAGTCGTGACATTAACGTGATAACTGCTGGTTGTGTATTCATTTTCAATAAACGCTTTAGCGGTTGTTTTTTCTGCGCCAATGTAAGTTTGGAAATTTGCATCGTTATTAAGTGCGGTTACAAAATCGGTTGTAGCACCAAAGCTCATGGTGTAAGCGGCGCTCAAATTAAGGTTGTTTGGGTTCGCACCTTGCTTCCAAATGTTGCCAATATCTGTCGTTGCAAGGCCTGCGGCGGTGGCGCCTTTCACACTGTAAAGTGTTTGACCAACAGATTGAGTACTAAACCACGTTGAATAAATAATCTTGGTTTGATCCACCCCTGCCAAAGCGAAAATGCTTTCCACGCCTTGGGTCACTTTTTGTAATGCCCCTAGCTTATCATCGGTATAGATTTTCACTTTGGACTTCAACGCGGCGTAGCTGCTGGATGTGCCTGCAATATTGCCATTTACATCGGTAATCTCATCTGTCACGGCTAAAATATATTCACTGGCAGGGTTGAGCGCTTTGTTTGGCACGATCGCAATTTTATCGCTGCTGGCACTGGCGATGGCAGCAAAGTCGGTGTTCAATGTCAGCACATTTTTAACCGCTGGGCTGCCAATCATACTGTCGGTCAGCTCAATTAAATAAATACCGTTAGAGATAAGACCGTCAGCCAATCCTACGCCTTCAAAGTCTAGAAACAGTGGCATTGATGTTGACCAACCATCCATGGTGCCCATAGCGGCGACTGGATTGGTTAAGGTGTCATCACCCTTGGTTGGAATTTCTAACGTGCCGTCTTTGGCATTCATGAGTGCAAAAGAGGGCAGTGGTACGTTTGCGTTTGCGCCACTGAGTGTGAATTTTATGCTGGTGTCGCGTTTTAACGCGTCTTGAATGTAGGCTTCGTAAGTGGGTGTTGTGTTTGCTCCCGAACTGCTCGTTTCATCACCACAACCGACTAACCATAACGCAGAGCAGAGCAGCGATATTTTGAATGTTGTTTTAAGCATGACTTATCCCTGAGTTTAGTTGAATGTGTAGTTAAGTTGAATAGCGCTAAGGTAAGCAGTCCCTTGTGATTCAAACGTCAATGTTTCATTGAGTTTGTTGGTTTCGGTAAACGTGCCGCTTTTACTTTTCACCAGTGCAAAACCCGCATCAATGGATAGCGAGTCGCTGATCACGTAGCTCACGCCCGCTGAATACCAATAACGGTCGCTATCTGGAATACTCAATGTGGCTTCGCCAGCTTGTTCATCAAAAGCAAAACCGGCGCGTAATGTCCAAGTCGAGTTTAATTGATAAGTTGAACCCAATGACCAACGGCCACTGTCTTCATACTTTTCAGACTTATAAAAACACTCTCCGTTGGTACATTGTGATGATGTTGCCTTTAACTCTTTGAATGAACTCCAGTCGGTACGTTGGTACCCGTAATGCAACGCCACGCTATCAGTGAGTTGGTGAAATGCGGAAACTTCCCACATCGCAGGTAGCGTGATTTTTAAACGTCCTTCAACAACAGCGTTTGTTGCAACACCTGAGCTATAGCTTGAAAACTCACCATCATCAAAATCCAGATCAACAGCAGAGCGGTAAGCAAAACCGACACGGTGGTTTTGGTTGAACTCATATAAGCTACCTATGTTCCAGCCCAAAGCTATGGTTTCGCCAGTCATTCCGACTAGGTTGTCAGAGGCAGAGCCGCCAGTAAATACGGCTAAAGCACCTTTATGCCGTGTCAGTTTTGCTTCGGCATAGACGAGGTTAACACCCGCAGCGAGACTAAGCTGTTCGTTAACACGGTAGGCAATGTTCGGGTTTAAATTGACAGAAAGAAGAGAAGTATCACCTGCAAGATCGCCTGCATAAATATCATTAGGGTAGTCTGTAGCTACGCCGTAAGTGGTGAATATTCCCATCCCCCAAGCCCATTTTTCATTGATTGGACTGACGTAGTAAGCCGCGGGAACGACTTGCAGTGGCGCAACATCGTTCATTTTCTGTTGGTTTTTCACATCATATACATCAACCTCTGGGTCAACGATGGACAGTGCACCAGAAAACTGCGTCGTATCAAACCGTGTCATGGCTGCGGGGTTGTGTGCAACCACACTCGCGTTATCGGCCACCGCTCCTTCACCAGAGAAAGCACGTCCTAGCCCTGAGGCTGAATGCTCTGCCACTTGGAAGCCTGCAGAGTGAACATTAAACGCTGTCAATATTGATAGCGCGAGTAGCGTGCGGGGTTTGATGATCATTCTCGACCTCCTAAGGCCTTGTTATGGTAGTGGCATTGCAATGCGAGATGTTAATTTTGTGTTGCTGATATGTCAAAGGAAATGATGTCTTTATTTCAATTGGCGGCGAATGATAGTGTGTAAGTATTTGTAAATCAAATGAAAAGTTGACAGTTTTGGTATGACCAGTAGAGTTGTGCTTATTTGGCAGGGTAATTGGTTTAGCTTGTGCTAAAGTTAATTTTTATGCTTCAACACGTTCATAATATTGATGTTTTGGTGGGTGAGTTTAAATTATTTGACCAAAAAAATGGTGAAGAAACAGAGGCAGTCACTATGGTGTTGGTAACTACCTCTGTGGTGGGTTTAACGGCCAACAAAAGCAATAACGACACGGTCATTATTTAACGTTCTAGAGAACAGATAGGCATTTTGCTGTTCAATCTCATGATGAATACCTGCGCCAATGGCAGGGTGCGATTGACGAAATTGGCCTAGCGTTTGCCAATGCTTCAGCAGCGCTTGTCGCTCTTCATCCAGTGACCACACCATGTCAGAACGCGTGCCTTGGTGAAAATCATCGGCGTAAGGGCCAACTTGACGTGCGACTTCATCACCGTAGTAAATTTGCACCGCACCCGGTGCGAGAAGCAATGCATTGGCGGCATTACGCTGCATTTCAAAGGAGTTAAAACGGCTAAAAAACAGCTCGGTATCGTGAGAAGAGAGGTAGCTCACGGGGGTAAAATCTGGGTATTTCGCTAGCGTTTGCGCGTAGTCGCGGTACACCATCGCCATTTGGCTTAAGCAGGCTGCGCCTTTATCGACTCTTTTTTGCATATCAAAGTTGATCAGTGCATCAAAGCCATCATCAAAATAGGGGCTGCGGTAAGCTGAATGGCCCCATACTTCGCCCATCATCCAAAAGGGTTGCCCTTGCTGCCCGTTTTGCTCGCGCCAAGCTTCTAAACTGCGTGATGCCTCGCTTTTTAAGCGTCGCCATACCTCGCCTTCCACATGTTTTACGGTGTCGACGCGGTAACCATCAATACCAAAGCGTTTAACCCAATCGGTTTGCCACTCAATTAAGTAATCGGCAACGCTATACTGTTCGCGCGCTACCACGCTAGTGCCGGGGTTATTAAGTAGCCACTGCGGCGGCGTCACCGCTTGTGTTGATTCAGTGCGGAAATCCGGTAAGCCGGCCAGCGTCATCGTGATATCGCTAGATCCGGGTTTCTGGTAGCCGGGCAACCCAGCGCGAACCCAATCCTTGCCCCACCACTGCGACCAGTTGGCGCTTTGATAATCAATGGATTGATTGTAGCTGTGCCAGTTTTCTTCAGCTTTCGGCATCCAATCAACCCATTTTTGCGGTAAATTTTGGGGATTAACCACCTCAATCTGATCAAATTGCAGGTCAGCCAAGGTGGCGTAGCCGGAATGGTTGAGCACCGCATCGAGCAAGATTTTTATGCCTCGTTTATGCGCTTCCGTGACCAGCGTTTTGAGATCCTCCTCATCACCAAAATTTTGATCGATCTTGGTAAAATCACGCGTCCAGTAACCGTGATAGGCATAAAAAGGGAACGAGCCACTGTCACCACCGCCGACAAAACCGTGCACCTGTTCCACAATCGGCGAAAGCCAAATCGCGTCGGTGCCTAAGCTTTTGATGTAATCGAGTTTGGCAATCACACCTTTTAGGTCGCCACCGTGGAAAGTGCCCACTTCTTCTTTGCCATCTTTTTTACGGCCATAGCTATTGTCGTTACTTGGGTCACCATTGTTGAATCTGTCCACCATCACAAAGTAAATCGTGGCATTGCGGTAGGTAAAGGGTTCGCTGGCGGCATCCGTTGCGGGGGCAAGCAGCACCAATCCACCACTGGTTGGTGACGGCATTAAGGTGACTTGGCTATTTTTCACGCTGAGGATTTGGCCGGTAAATGTCTCTTTTAGTCGTGTGCCATCGGGGAACGTATTGCCCAGTTGTAAGGTCACTTCGCCGCCTTGGTACTGCTCGCACGAAACACTCGGTATCGGCCGTTTAAATTTGCTAGTAGTGGATTTTTTGGCTTGGCGGACAAAGGTTAAGGTCTGCTGCTTGTCATCATAAGCGAAGGCGTAATCGCCAGTGAAACGTATCGTCAGCGGCAGTTCGGTTTCTTGTCCACAATTGAGGGCGATGGGCGCGTTGAATTTGATGCTCTGCTGAGCTGGCGCGCTGCACTGGCCCTCAATCCCTGACACTTTTATTGTGTAGCTTTCTTTGGTCAAGGGAATGACTAAAGGCGTTTTCGCATCCAGCGGAAAGTCGCGGCTAGTCGTGGTGGTCGAAATGGTCAGATTGGGCGCGGCAAACACAACAGGCGCGGCAGCGCAAAGTGCGAGTGTTAACGTGGAGAATTTCATGCTCTATCCTTGGCCTTCATGGGTTAGGGTGATTCGTTTTTGCGTTATCGTCAGTCGCTGTAGGGCGAGGTGCTTCATCGCTAACAATAAAAGCAGAGAGAGAAGTTGACATCATTCTTGTGCCTAAGCCTTAAGAATTTGGCGTTGATCACAAAGCATGGCTTGGGGGCGTAGAAGCGATGAATTTTCCAGCGATATAAATTGTCAACGTGTAGTGAATCTCACAACTTCGGCGCGTAATCTTAACTTATTCGGTAGATTCATTGAGCCGTCATCGAAACCTGCTTAGGATGACGGCAATTAAGTCAAAGGAGACAACCAATGGTTGCTAAAGTAACAATCGCGCCGCAAGGGCCAGATTTTTCAGAGCTAGTACAAGGTTACTGGCGTTTGGCAGATTGGGGCATGACGCCACAACAGCGTTTAACGTTTTTAAAACAGCACATTGAATTGGGCATTAGCACGGTTGACCATGCGGATATTTACGGTAACTACCAGTGCGAGAAACTGTTTGGTGAAGCCTTAGCGCTGGAGCCCGCGCTGCGCGAGCAGATCCAAATCGTCACTAAGTGCGACATCAATTTGTGTGGCGAAAAAACGCCGCAGCGTAAGATAAACCACTACGATACCAGTTCTGCGCATATCTATCAGTCGGTCAATAATTCGCTGGAACGACTTGGTGTGAGCGAAATCGATCTGCTGTTGATCCACCGCCCAGATGCCTTGATGGATGCCGATGAAGTCGCCGAAGCGTTTTCTGAACTGCGCAAAGTGGGCAAAGTGAAGCATTTTGGTGTGTCGAACTTCAGCCCGCGCCAGTTTGAACTGCTGCAATCTCGCCTAGGTAAACCGTTAGTGACCAACCAAGTGGAGATGAACCCGCTCAACTTCGATGTGGTGCACGATGGCACTTTGGATCATTTGCAAACGCAGCGCATTCGCCCAATGGCTTGGTCTTGTTTAGCTGGTGGCGAGATTTTTAACGGCCAGACTGAACAAGCTCAACGTGTGCGCAGTGAGCTAGAAGCGATCGCCCAAGAGATCGGCGCAGACAGTATTGATCAGGTTATTTACGCTTGGGTACTACGTCTGCCTTCTAAGCCGCTGCCGATTATTGGCTCTGGTAAAATTGACCGCGTCAAAGCGGCAATTGCTGCGCTTGATTTAGAACTGACCCGCGAGCAGTGGTATCGGGTTTGGGTCGCCGCCAAAGGGCATGGCGTGCCATAGAGCGGATGTTTTTTGGAACAGGTGCTTTTTAGAACAGATGCTTTTGAAAACAGATGTTTTTGCCCCGCGATACGCTTTTCGTATTGCTATTATTTCAGTATTACGATTAGGTTTTAATCTCACTCTCCCAACCAGCCCTCAGTGGCTGGTTTTTTTGTCTACTTCCCATTCACGTCATCCAGCCAGCCATTAACGCTGCATAATCCCCCTTTATCGCAAAGTGGCGCATCTGGCCTATTTGCTGCGTAATCTGTCGTCATCAAGCAAATTTCATCACCAACGAATGAAAGGGACCATCATGATGACGACATTTTCTTATTCACGCTCACTTCGCAACCTGCTACTCAGTGTCGGGTTGCTGCTAAGCATCACGGCTGTTCAAGCTAATCCAAGCGACGCTTTAATTATGCAGTACAACCAAGCGGCCGAAGGCGACAGTGACAAAGTGGAGCTTGTGCTTCACCAACTAGAGCAGTTGATTAAACAGCAAGGGGCCAAACCGCTCAGCTTAGCTTATCTGGGCAGTGCACAAACCCTGCAAGGGCGTGATGCATTCATGCCTTGGAATAAGATGAGATACGTCGAAGAGGGCTTGGCCACCATAGACAAAGGCCTGACTTTACTCAGCAATCACCCGCAGCCGCTTGCTGAACAAGAGCGCGTCATGGGGCTGCCGGATAGCTATTTAACGCGCGCGGTTTCGGCCGCGACTTACACCTCACTGCCCGATATGTTCAACCATTTTGAGCGTGGTTATGATTTGTATCTCGACCTTCTTGTTGAACCCGAATTTACTGCACAACCTTTTGCCGCCACTGCTTGGGTTTATCGATACGCCATTCAAGCCGCCCTTCGTGCCAACGACACTCCTCAAGCAGAGCAATGGCTTGCCCAGATGCAAAACCATCAGAAGCAAGGTAAGCAAGTTGACAACCAGCCAGCGGAGCATCCGCAAATCATCCAAGCCAAGGCTTTGATTACAAATGCGTTGATTGAAAACGGATTGACTGAAAAAACGCATGAATTGAAAAGCGAATGAGGGAGGGCAACAAAATGCTACGATTTGAACAGATCAGTAAAACCTATCAATTAGGCATGCAGCCGCTGCTGGCGTTGAGCGCGGTGAATGGCGAAGTCAAACAAGGTGAAATGCTAGCGCTGTGCGGCCCGTCAGGTTCGGGAAAAAGCACTTTGCTCAATATCTTGGGGCTGCTTGATCAAGATTACCAAGGTGACATTGAACTGGCTGGTTACCCTTACCCAACCGATCCAAGAGAAGCGGCGGCGCTGCGGCGCAAAAAATTAGGCTTCGTTTTCCAAAAATTCAACTTAGTTCCGGTGATGACAGCGGCGGAAAATATTGCTTACCCATTGATGCTAAATGGATACAGCCTGCGCGATCAGCGTACTTTAACGCGCACTATGCTGGCCAAAGTGGGGTTAGAAACGCTGGCTCACCACCGGCCGGATCACCTTTCAGGCGGTCAGCAACAGCGCGTAGCCATTGCGCGCGCGCTGATCCATAACCCAGAAATGGTGATTGCCGACGAACCGACCGCCAGTTTAGACAGCCATACCGCCAATGTGGTGATCGACATCATGAAAAGCCTTGGACACGAAATGGGCACCACTTTTATTGTGGCTACGCACGACGCGCGCATGGCCAACCGCTGCGACCGAACCTTGCAGCTTGTGGATGGCAAAGTGATTCAGGAGGCGATGAAATGGGCAAGCTGATTTCTATGGAATGGCGTATGGCGGCGCTGAACTTATTGCGCAATCGCCGCCGCAGCCTGCTTTCGGTATTGATCATTGCCATTGCTGTTTTCGCATTGACCAGCGCCGGAGGATTTGGCCTTTACACTTACCAAGCACTACGCGAATCCACTGCGCGCGACACCGGGCATTTAACGCTCAGCCAACCGGGCTTTTTTGAGCAAGATGAAGAGTCGCCACTGGCTAATGGGATTGCCGACAGTGCGTTGATTGTTGAGCGATTAATCGACGATAAGCGGATACGAGGCATTCAGCCACGCATTGAGTTTAGCGGGTTGGTCTCTAACGGTAGCAAATCGACCATTTTTGTCGGTTCCGGCGTTAACCATAAAGAGTTTGATATGAAAGGGCCATTTTTGGACGTTCGCCAAGGCAAAACCTTGTCCAATATTGACTCCCCTCGATTTGATGCGAGTGAGCCGGAAGTGATGCTGGCGGTGGATCTCGCCAAAAACTTAAACGTGTCGATTGGAGACTGGGTTACTTTACTGACCAGTACCGCTGATGGCGCGCTCAACGCGGTTGATTTCAAAGTGCACGGCATCTATTCCACGGGTGTGCCTGAATTGGATAAACGCCAATTATATCTGCACATTCAATCGGCCTCTGAGCTGTTAGCTTCGAATAAAGTGAGCACCTTATCGCTGTTTTTGTTCAGCACCGAACAGACAGAAAGCATGCGGCATTGGGTTGAAAACAAACTGTCATTAATGAGCCTTCGCCAAGCGATTCAAGTGACGCCTTGGCAGCAGCGCGCGTTTTTTTATCAAAAAGTAAAAGATCTTTACGATCGCATCTTCGGCATCATGGGGTTGGTGATGGGGTTGGTGGTCTTCGTCGCACTATTTAACACCTTAACCATGTCGGTCACGGAGAGAACCCGTGAAATCGGAACGCTGTCGGCGCTTGGAACTTACCCAAATGAAATCGTCGCCAGCTTCATACGCGAAGCCGTACTGCTAGCCATTTTAGGCACGCTGGTGGGTGCGGCGTTCAATGCCCTAACAAGCGTGTTATTGATGGTAGTCGATGTGCAAATGCCACCGCCACCGGGACGCACGGAAGGGTATCCTTTGCATATTTATTTTTCATGGGAATTGGTTCTGCTGAGTGCGTTTGGCGTACTGAGCATTTGTATTGCAGCAGCTTGGTTGTCGGCACGCAAAGGAGTCAACAAGCCAATCACGGAGGCACTGGCTTATGTATAAATGGATGATGTTATTACTGATCACGCTTAGCGGTGGCTACTCGGCCGCTGGCTGGGCGGCGCTGGATGCTGGGCAAATGACCAAAAACGCCGACCAATATCGCCTTGGTTACAGCGCGGCCAAAGTCGTCTCTTTGGTGTCGCTTTATGAACGTGGTGAGCTCGATAAAACGCGTCAATATCACGTGTATACCAAAGCCAATCGCGACTCGTTAGTGGTGTTCAAATCCTCCGTTGAAGCGGGGCAAAAAATGCTGATGCTCGATGAAAACTACTGGTTGTTGATGCCAAAAAGCCGCCGCCCTATTCGTATTACGCCAATGCAAAAACTGCTTGGTGAGGCTTCGGTGGGCGATATTTCAACACTGACGTGGAGCGAGGATTACCAAAGTCAATTGATGGGTGAAGAACAGATAGAAACACCCAATGGTCAACCTTACCTGACGCATAAGTTGTCATTACTGGCTGTCACAGAAGGGGCGAACTACCAGCAAATTATCTTATGGTTGGATAAAGAGAACGATTTCCCAATCAAAGCTTCTTTGTATTTACGCTCTGGAAAACTGGCCAAGCAGGCTTGGTTTCGCGCTGGTGAAAAAGAGGGACGAATGCGCGTAACCAGTATGACGCTGCTTGATCAAATTCAACCGACCAAAAAAACGGTGGTTGAGTATCAACACATCGAGCCCATGGAGCTAGATGAAAAATATTACAACCCCGCCTATCTGACTCGTAACAGTTTATCGGAGTTATGAGATGAAGCGTGTTGCGTTCGCTTTTTTAACTAGCGTATTGAGCTTAGCGGCGCGGGCAGAAGCCCCCAGTTTTGATTGGGATTGGGTAATGAGCGCATCCACCACGGCGCATCGCGACAGCCTTTTTTTTCCTAGTAATCAAGCGCGCGATACGCAGCAGATTGAGGTGTTATTGGATGTAGAAATGAGGTGGCATGGCTGGTTGGGTCTAGTGGCTATCAAACAAAACGCCCTGTGGAGTAGCGATGCACAGCAGCACGCCGACAGCGAGTTCATTCTACAAGAACTGTTTTGGCAAGGCAGCCTAGTGCTGGCTGATGTGCCGTTTGAGCTGACACTAGGAAAAGTGCGCTTGGATTGGGGAGTGGGCTACGGTTATCGTCCGCTTGATCTCTTTCAGCCTTATCGCCGCAATCCGGTCGGTATTCAGGTAGAAGAGGGGGCCGGAACGCTCTCTGCTTCTTATTATGGTCAGCAAGGTGAATGGACGCTTTTTTATACAGATTCTTCTTGGACAGAGCAGCAAGGCAGCGAATTACAACAAATGACCGAACAACAAGGGGCGGGCGTAAGGCGTTATCAGTTGATAGGCAATGCCGAATGGCAGGCGATTGCTTATTATGATGACGTTCGACGCGGCGTGCTGGGTAGCTCGTTTGTTACTGTGCTCACTGACGCATGGGAAGTGCATGCATCAGCGCTCTATCAGCGTCACTATTTGGCGTACCAACGGCCCAGCGCGTTGGCTCAAGCAGTTTACTCTCAACAACAAGAGATTGAATCGCGCATGGATCTTGAATCACGAACGCAAGGCTATCAGGCACTGGTAGGATTCAACTGGTCGGGAAGTGATGGGCAAAGCGTCATTGCAGAATATTGGTTCGACAGTCGCAGTTGGGGAAAAGAGCAGTGGCAACAAGCGCAGACCAACGCGGATTCGGTTCGTTATCAGCATAATCAAGCGTTAGGTTGGTCTTACGCACAAGGCTATAACCACGTGAATCTCGTGCAGCATAATGTGATGTTGCATGCTTCGTTAGATAGCCAAGCTTGGCGTCATTGGCTGTGGAGCCAGAGTATTGAATGGTTGCAAGGCTTAGTGCCGACACTTGATGTGCTGATTGCACCGCAAGATGGCGGCGTGATCGCTACCCAATGGCTCAATTACTCAGTGTACGATTCGGGTACAGCCTCTATCGAAATCGAACTGGCCGCACGTTTTATGACTGGGCCTGCTGACTCTACATATGCAAACTTACCAGATAAGCATATGATTCTATTAAATATGAAAGGGAAATTCTAATGTGCGAGAAAGTTGAGATTCGAAATCTTGCCAAAAGCTTGTTATTTACTTCGCTGTTTTGTGTGGTGATCGCCTTTACCACTCAGGCTATTTGGCCCAGTGACATCACGTTGCACTTAGCAATAAGCTTTGGCTACGGTTACAGCGCAGTGGCCATTGCTCACTTACTGAGTCGCTTCGCACCGCAGTTGTCCGCACGCTTAGTGAACGTTTTTTCGCTCACGGGGTCGATGATTTTCGGTACGTTACACGCTTATTTGTGGCTTAGTAAATACGCGCACTTTAGTCATTTTTCAGCAATGAAACCGGTGATTTTTCTCGGTTTCGTTTTTACTGGCGTTTGCTTTTTCTACTTCTACGCGCATGAACAAAAGCTGATTGCTGAAAAAGCGCTAGAAGCCTCCAAACGGCGTCAATCTGAACAAGAGAAAGCCTTGATTTTGAGCCAGTTGCAGCAGTTACAAAGTCAAATTGAACCACACTTCTTATTTAATACGCTTGCCAATATCAGCGTGTTGATTGGCTCTGAGCCTTATAAAGCGCAAATGATGCTCGAAAAACTAACCGACTTATTGCGTGGTTCGCTGCGTAGTAACCGCAATCGCACCACAACGCTACGTGAAGAGTTACATTTAGTCGATGCGTATTTGGGTATTCAAAAAATTCGTTTAGGTGATCGACTGGATTATGAGATTGCAATGCCTGGCGCAGCGGATGACATTCCTTTGCCGCCGATGCTGTTACAACCTTTGGTTGAGAATGCTGTTAGCCATGGTATTGAGCCTAAAGCCGCGGGGGGGAAAGTGACCATCAAAAGTGAAATTTATGACGAGTGGTTTGAAGTCAGTGTCTGTGACAGTGGCATTGGATTGCAGCCGAGTGCTCTTTCAGCAGGACATGGTATTGCGTTGGATAATATTCGCCAACGCTTAAGCGGCCTATTCGCTGATGATGCGTGTCTCACTATCGCCCAAAATCATGATGCTGGCGTGACGGCAACGATTAGAATAAAGCGGCTATTATTGGACCAACTACAAGGAAGTGCCACATGAGTACTGTCTCTGCGACCGCTATTATTGCTGATGATGAACCGTTATTGCGGCATCATTTAAACCGTGCATTAGGAGAAGTGTGGCCAGAGCTCGATATTGTCGCGCAAGCCGAAAATGGACGCGTGGCATTGTCCATGATCGAGCAGCATCAGCCTGAGGTGGCCTTTATTGATATTCGAATGCCAGAAATGGATGGTATGTCGCTCGCTAGGCAATTGGCTGGTTTGGCAAAGCCACCACTGATTGTATTTATCACCGCCTATGATGAGTATGCCATTCAAGCTTTTGAAGCCAATGCGGCGGATTATTTATTGAAACCGCTTTCTGAAGCGCGTTTAGTGCAGTGCTGTACTAAGTTGCAGCTAAGATTAGCCGAGCATTCTTCTGAGCGACAATTACCTGATTTGCAAACCCTTTTACAGCAGATACAGCATATAAGCCAACAGGCATCGCCGTCGTTTTTAAGCTGGTTAAAAGTTCAAAAAGGTGAAGATATTCACCTGATTTCGGTGGCGGATATGTTGTACGCCAAAGCCGAAGACAAATATTTATCCATATACGTAAAGAGTGATTCTGGAGTGCAGGAGTTCTTACTGCGCAGTTCATTGAAAGAGTTGCTGCAACAGCTTGACCCGAATCAGTTTTGGCAAATCCACCGTTCAACGGCAGTGAATGTTGCCAAGATAGATAAAGTGAAAAAAGAGTTCACGGGTAAAATGTACGTCTTGATTGGTCATGATAAGTTACCCGTCAGCCGTGCGCTGCAAGCTCAATTTAAGTCGTAACTGAATTTAAACCGCCGTTCGATTGATCGCGTGATTAGCGGTGTGCGATCTGCTTGGCGGACAGGGTGAATCGGAAGAAAGCATCCACAGACATAGGTTCAGAATAATAAAAACCTTGGATGTAACGTACACCCAACAGCTCTAATTCTCTCACCTGATCTTGGTTCTCAACGCCCTCAGCAATCAGCCGCATGTTCAATTGCTTTGCTAGTTTAATCATCGACACTAACACCGAAGTAATGGCTGAATTTTGATGCAAGCTTTTAATAAACACTTGATCAATTTTGAGAGTATGGAAGTCATGTTGGTGGATAAAATTTAAGCCTGAGTAGCCGGTACCAAAATCGTCAATGGCGATTTTAAAGCCTAGCTGTTTCAGTCGCTGTAAGTTTTCCATGGCTAACTTCAACTCGTCCACGTTGAAATGGTTGTCCTCGGTGATCTCCAACAGAAGTCGTGGAACAATGGCTGGGTGTTTTGCCGCGTAGCGTTTCATGTAATCCATAAAGTAATTATCAATGATCAATAACCGGCTGACGTTGATGCTGATGTATTGATCGTGCAACGCATGTTTGTGCTGCTCCACACATTCCGTCACCAATTTCAATACACGATATGTGATTTGATGAATGACGCCAATACGTTCTGACAACGGGATAAAAATAGTGGGTGAAATATAACCTTGAGACGGTTCATTCCAGCGCAGAAGCGCTTCACTCCCGACAATTTTATTTTCGGTAATATCGACGATCGGTTGTAAATAGAGTTCCAACTGATGGTTTGATATTGCCTCTCTCAAAGAGACTTCTAAGGTATTTCGGCTGAGATGATAGTTGTGATAAGCAAGATAAATCAAAGAGATAATACTTGCTGTAAGCAAGGCAAGCCATAAGTTATCGAGAAAATGGTAAGCATAAGATCCGTTATTTAAGTAGATCTGAATTGAGAGTGGGTAATGCTCGGATTTAAAGAGAAAGCTAGTATGAGCAGAATCGATCTCTTCCTGATCACTGCGAATACTTTGGCTTAACACATTGACCTGATAGCCGTAGTGCCATTTGGCAAGTTTAGGAGCGACTAGGTTCATAAACTGTTCTGGAGGCATCAGTGCATTGAGGCCGCTCATATCTGGCTGTGAAGAATAGACAAAAAATGTTTGCTCTTTACTGCGAGATTTGGTTAATGAAATGGTCGTATTCGTTGGAGATTGTTTAAGCCTGTCAAGAATATGTTTGTACAAATGAATGGTGGTATGGCCTTCATTACTGGTGCAAAAAATAGTCCCGTGAGCGTTGTACATGCCCACTTCTTTGACCATTTTCGAGCGAAATACATAGCTCCTCAGAGCAATGATGTCTTCTCTTTGGCAGTGCTTTGAAATGTTTTTACTTAACTGGTTCAGTTCATCCGACGTTTGATTGATGTGATGTTCCAGTTGTGTAATGGCTTGTTCACCGAAACGGGTTGCCAGCCGATTAGTGTCGTAAAAGTTTTTAATTATCGCCAAAGCGAACACAAAAAAGAAAATACCCAAAATAGGTGCGAATGTGCTTACCTTTGTCGACAGTATTCCTTTTGCTATGCTAAATGTGCTCGGTGAACTGTCATTATTGTGCATTACAGACAGTGCTCATAGGTTATTACCAGTAAAAATCAGTATTGCTTTGATGTTGATTACTATAAGTAATTAATCCCTAAACGTAACCTAAGTAACTGTCTCAAAAATGAGATGATGTGCAGTAATCTGCTTGTCAATCTCTTTGCTAAACGTCTCTAATTTCATATTTTTCTTAATATACAAGCCGATAGGTTTTCTTATGTGGCGTTTCGCTAGCCAGACTCTGTTTTGACGCTAGTGATGCTTTAACGCACAATTATGCTCAGTGATGTAATTTACATAAATATAAATTTGCATAATCAATTGCGACTAAAATAACAGTTGTCTATTGCTCGTTTTCTGAATCGATTTGCTAAAGAAGTATCTGGGGGCTCTATGGATTTACATGTGGTTGTTCAACCTGCGTTAGTACAAGAAGTGGTTGGTGATGTTATCGCAGCAGATGCCAAAGGTAATGCGCGTAAAGTAAGCGCGGGTGATCAATTAAATAAAGATGAAATCTTAATCACAGTGAATCATTCGTCGGTGACGATACTGTTTAATGGCCAAGCTACCGTAGTCGATCAGAATTGTATTACTTGTTTTAGCAATGCGTCACCAGATTCTGAGAGCTCAGTTGACTTAGTTCAATTTCCGATTGAAGGCGAGATCAACGCTGATCTGAACTTATTAGACGAGGTGAGTTTTGACGCAGATAATATTGCTGCCATCCAACAAGCCATTTTAGATGGCCAAGACCCGACCCAAATACTTGAAGCAACCGCCGCCGGAGCCGGTGGTGAAGGCTCTGCAAATGCTGGCTTCATCACCATTGATTACAACTTTGCAGAAGTATTGGCGAGTACGTTTTTCGAAACTACAGGGCGTGATGCTCAGCAATCATTGACTGAAACGAATTTGAGTCCGTTGCGTTTTACCGCTGGGGGTGAATCATTATCAGCGGCATTAGCTGAAGGTTCGCTCTCACTAAATTCGTACCCACAATCAGTGACGGCAAATGTTTTAATCGCGGCGGGAGATCTGCCACTGGATGCCGCCTCTTTTGTCCCTGAATCCCTTTCATTAGCTGCGCTATTGTCAGAGCTGAAGAGCGATATTACTTCGGCTGGGCGATCAGTAAGCTTTCGTTACGATGCTACGGCTAACCATATTGTCGGTGAACTTGACGGCAGTGAAGTGCTACGGATTGATTTAGTGGCGACGTCTGTCGGTAAAGACATCAACTTAGAGATAGTGACGACCATTAGTCAACCGATTGACCATGTTCCCTCCGTGGGAGGTGGCTTAGTTTCTTTTGCTAATGATCAAATTGCGATTCAATTCGATGTAACCGGTTCTGATGCGGGTGGAAATCCTATTCGCTCGCCGATTTCTATCGCAATCAGTATTGGTGATGGTAATAACCCTGTTATATCCGATGAACCGTCGACGTCCGTTTATGAGGATAATTTGGCAAATATCGGTTCGGATGCCAGTGCTTCACAGACGATTACCGTTTCAGGACAGTTTGATACTCAATTGGGTTCTGATCAAATTGAAAGCTATCAGTTGGATTTAAGTGCTAATCCGTTGGCGGGGTTAACCTCGGCTGGTGTCGCGGTACAATTGGCCTCTTCCTCGTCATTGAACGGGGTTTATACCTATCAGGCGAGCGCCAATGGCCAGCCTATTTTTGAGTTGATATTAAACCCAGACGGTCGTTACCAGTTTACGTTACAAGGCGCGCTGGATCATCCAGTCAATAGTGATGAGTTATTACTCAACCTTTCGGTATTGGCAACCGATTATGATGGTGATAGCTCTGAAAGTGTGCGTTTACCAATCAACATTATTGACGATAAACCTGAAATCATTGGTGTGGATGCGCTCAGCGTTGACGAAGACGATTTAGCGTCAGGCTCAGACAGTAGCAAAGAGCCGTTGTTCGCCGAAGGCTATTTCACCACCACCCAAGGGGCCGATACGGTAGTGAGTTATCAGCTTGATACCAGCATCAACCCCATCGTTGGGTTAACCTCGCAAGGTGAAAGTGTGGTATTGGGCGCGGCGACAGTTGACGCTAACGGTAACTACCTCTATCAAGCAAGTACTACCCCAAGCGGTCAGACGGTATTTAGCTTAGTGCTTAACGCAGATGGCAGTTATCGTTTTACCCTACAAGGGCCAATTGACCATGCGCAGGGGAGCGATGAGCTACTGGTGAATTTCAAGGTGGTTGCAACCGACTATGATGGCGACAGCGCCAACATTCTGCTGCCTGTCACCATTCATGATGATCAGCCAATCATCGCGGGTGTGCAAGCGCTCAGCGTTGACGAAGACGATTTAGCGTCAGGCTCAGACAGCAGCAAAGAGCCGTTGTTTGCCGAGGGAGTGTTTACTACTCAAAGCGCGGATAAGGTGGTGAGCTATCAGTTGGATACCAGCAGTAACCCGCTTGCAGGCCTAACTTCGCAAGGTGAAGCGGTGAGTTTGGGCGCGGCGACAATCGATGCCGACGGCAACTACCACTATCAAGCTAGCGCTGCACCGAGCGGCAATGCAGTGTTTAGTTTGGTGCTCAATGCGGATGGTAGCTATCGTTTTACCCTGCAAGGTCCGATTGACCATGCGCAGGGGAGCGATGAGCTGCTGGTAAATTTCAAGGTAGTGACAACCGATTATGATGGCGACAGCGCCAACATTTTGCTGCCAGTCACTATCCATGATGATCAGCCAACCATCACCGGCGTGCAAGCGCTCAGCGTTGACGAAGACGATTTAATGTCAGGCTCAGACAGTAGCAAAGAGCCGCTGTTCGCTGAGGGAATGTTTACCACTCAAAGCGCCGATAAGGTAGTGAGCTATCAGTTGGATACCAGCAGTAACCCGCTTGCGGGCTTAACCTCGCAAGGCGAAGCGGTGATCTTGGGCGCGGCGACAATCGATGCCAATGGTAACTACCACTACCAAGCCAGCACCACACCTAGTGGCAATGCGGTGTTTAGCTTAGTGCTCAATGCGGATGGCAGTTACCGTTTTACTTTGCAAGGTCCGATTGATCACGCCGCAGGCAGCGATGAGCGACTGGTGAATTTCAAAGTGGTGGCGACGGACTATGATGGCGACGCCTCTGACATTCTACTGCCTGTCACTATTGTGGATGACAAGCCAACGATTGTCGGCATTCGCACCGGTAGCGAACAGAGCGTGGATGAAGATGACTTAGCCACGATCGGTTCTGATGGTTCAGACAGCACCGTTATTGCTGGGCACTTTGATGTGATTGACGGGGCCGATGGTATTGTCAGTTATCAAGTGTCTGATCTCACCACGCCTGTCGAGAATTTAACGTCTGGTGGTCAAGAGATAGAGATCATCCAAATTTCAAGCAGTAATGGTGTCACTGTTTATGAGGCGGTGATTAAGAATACGACGGACGTGGTTTTTCGTCTCACGCTAAATGGCTCGGCCGATAGTTACCAATTTGAACTGCTTAAAGCCATCGACCACCCGGCGGGTAATGGTGAAAATAGTTATATTTTAGATCTTCCGATTACCGCAACTGATAGAGATGGCGATGTTTCAGCGTCAGCGAGTTTGCCAATATCGATTGTTGATGATATTCCAACTTTGCATGATAAAAGCATCACTAGTGTTGAAAATACGGCGATAAAAACAGTCAATTTATTTAGCCAAGACAACAATACCTCGCCGGATACTCAAGGTGCAGATCATGGTGCGATCACTAAATTTGTGGCCGTTGATGAAGCGGGTCGGGATATTCAATTTAGAGAGGCTAACAGCGTAAGTTTAGCTAATGAAGTTCAACTTAACGGAGTAACCAAAACAGTCACGGTTGTCGAAATAAAAAATGGTGTTGAGCGCGATTTAGGCACACTGACTATTACGCCTAACGGTAACGCGACATTTAAACCAGTTGCTAGCCTTGAACATGGTGATGATCCGACCATTTCATTTACTGTCGATGTCACTGCGCAAGACTTTGATGGCGATGCCTCAACCGAACAGTTGAACATCAATATTCTTGATAGAAATGCCACTATCACAGTTGCCAATGTTATTGGGGCTGAAGACGCTGGACGCGATGGTGTCACTATTCTGTTTAACGACCCCAATCAAATCACTAATAGCCAAGATAACCAATCCGGCTTAAATACTTCACCGCTTAAAGTGGATTTGCAGATCAATCTTTATGATTTGGATCGCAATGAATCGATTGGTGATGTAAAAATCACGGCCAGCAACGCGCATGGCGATTTTTACTATCTCAATAGTTCGGATGTTTATGTCAAATTAGAGCTAGTCAGTGGACGATTTGTTTTGCCCGCAGATGCGGTGGAGCAAAGCTTAACAGGCAGTGTTGCTAAGATTGAAAACTTGTATTTTGTGCCTGACCGTCACTATGCCAGCGCTAACGGTGGCTTCCAACTCAATATTACTGTGCAGGTTTTGAATAATGGCCTGCACGATCATAATGTGAACGGGAAATTGCGCATTGAGGTGGAAAGTGTGGCCGATATTGCGACTTGGAACTCAAGCAGCCAATTTCATTATGATGCAGTAGAAGATAGTGACAATATTACTCTCGATGTTTTAGCGCAGACACAAGATAACAGTACCCCCGAAACAATCCTGTATGAGATCCGCTTTACTCAAGGTGAAGGTGAGGCGCAGCTAGTTTATGCCGATGGTACGCCGGTTGTAATGAGCTCGGATGCTTCAGGTCACTATTATTATCTTGTTAGCGCGAGTAACATTAACCAAGTACAAGTTGACCCCAATGATAATTTCAGTGGTCAGATCAAACTTGATATTACAGCGATCACGACAGAGCAAACTAACGCTCACGTTGGTAAAGAGAGCGCCCGATCAGAAACGAAAGAAATCGTGATAGATGTTAGCCCTGTTGCCGATATGGGTAGCTTCTCTGTCAATCGAATCAATGTTTTTGAAGATAATGCCGCTACGCAAAATACCGTTGACCCCACCACAGATCACGATCCCTTGTTATTAAGTGAAGTCATTACGATGGCGGGATCCGTTGATTCTGATGGTTCAGAAACACTCTATGTGCGTCTTTCTGATTTTTCAGAAACAGGTGTTACACTGATTTGGTTGGGAGCCGGAGCCAGCGAAATATCACAAATAACCGATGCCAATGGTCATACTTATTATGAAGTTCCTGAACAATATCTTGACCAAGTTGAAGTGCTACCCCCATTGCATAGCAACGCTGATTTTACCTTCTCTGTTGAAGGGATTATTAAAGATATGGTCAATCTTTCTACGGGTGCGGTGACAGATGAAATCTCGTTAGGTGCTAAGACGGTTAATGTTTCAGTTAAGGGCGTAGCAGATATTCCAACCATTGATTTTCACTCAAACAGTACTAACACTTGGAATGAATTTAGTGAAAATGGTCTGCAAGTGATTGAAACGACGATTGATGAAAATCAATCCGTTGGCTTTGGCTTTAGTGTGTTATCCGGTGAGCTTGCGGATAATCCAACTGACAGCTCTGAGTCGATCACCGTTTTGCTGTCGAACATTCCAGATGGTGTCAAATTGTATGACAGTGTTGGTAGCGTGATTAACTTGGTATTTGTTGGTTACGATACTGCGCAACAACCTATTTATCAGGCGAATCTAACTTCAGCGCAGGTTGATTCAGGTATTCGAGTTGAGCCATCTCATTCATCGACCGAAAACATCAACATCAAAATGACCACCATCGTTACTGAAAATGATGGACATACGCGTCAAATTGAGTCGGAAATTCGCATTAAAGTGGCACCGGTGATTGATGTTGTTGACAACTATCAATCACACTCGCTTGGTAACGAGGACAGCCGCATTAATATTCATTGGCAGCCAGAAGAGGAACAACATCTTGATGCTGATGAATATTTTGCCTCTGTTACACTTTCTGGCTTCCCAGCAGGTAGTACTATTTACGTCGATGGTGTTGTCACGACCTTAGACAGTGACGGCAAGCTCATTTTGACCCCCGCACTGGGACAGAGCGATCAAGATTTCTCAGCGCAAGTGCTGACAACTGGTTACGTTCAAGTTCGGCCACCAGAGCACTCCAGTACTGATTTTACCTTGAGCACTGAGATTGTGGTTAAAGAGCAAGACAACGAATACGTCGATGCAATCAATTCTGGCGAAGGTATTGCTTCGAAAGTCATTCATGGCTCTGTTGATATCACGGTAAGGCCGATAGTTGAAGCTGATGGACAACTGCGTGTTGAAGACAACGGCGTAGTCACAAACAAAGCTGTCGCAGATGCCTCTGGTGCTATCTACTTTACTATTAATGATGCGGCCGGTGGCGAGCCTGATGCGAACGTTATACGCTTTGATAATGCAGACACTCAATCGACAGAAGGTTACCAATCATTAGAAGTGGTCGACCAACTGGTGGTGCGTTTTAGCAATATTACGCCACAGGTACTTGATCAACTACTGATTACTGGTGCAATTAATAATGGGGATGGCTCATGGACCATTGTTGATGAGCAGAATTTCAGTGTAAAAGCACCGAATGGCCTGACATTGAGTAGTGGTAACGATCCTGATGGTGATGGTTATAACGACATCACTGTGACCATTTTTGCCCAAGTGTATGACCAAGGGGAAGATAGCTCTGAAGCCAAAGTGGTTCGACAAGTGCAATCAGAGATCACTTTACAATTTCCGCTCATCGTGACTGGTAACAACACGGTAGCAGCTGACATTACTTTAGTTGGCAATGCGGATGATATTGTATTAGGCATCGAAGATAACGCTATTAATTTAGGTCAGCAAATCCAAGATAAATTGATGGTGAGCGCTTCAGGTTTTGATGGTGTAGAAGATGAGATCAGTATTGTCATCGCGCAAAGTGTGCTGCCAGCGGGCGCAAGTTTATCTGGTGGTCATTTTGATTTCGTTGATGGCTTATATGTGTACAAAGGCACCGTGAATACCGATGGCTCGATTTCAGGGTTAGAAAATCTGCATCTGCATCTGCCTGAAGATTACGCGGGCGACTTTAATTTGCCGATTACTTTTGTGACGACAGACACGGCTTCTGGTGATGAAAAAACCTTCAGTACGCAAATCCCAGTGGCAGTTTCTCCGGTGGCCGATGTTCCCGGAACGCATCAACCGCAAGATGATGACATTACCCCTAAAGCGACATTGACTGTAGAAGGTTCGCTTGGGTTAGATGCAAATCATCAGCCGACTTCAAGCTCGTCCGACGTTCCGACCAATGACGGCATAGGTTATGAAGATGGTATTATTCATCTTTCGCTCGATATTGATCTTGCTGATATTCGCAATAGCGCTACGGAAGGACGAGAGGTGCTGAGCGAAGTCACCTTAACCCTACAAGGAACCAATATCGGAACCTTTGTTGATGCGCAAGGCAATGATCTCGGTACCAGTATCACTTTTAGTCAGCCTCAGCTACCTGCGGCATTAGACAATGTTTATTTCAAACCCGCACCCAATTATCCGACTGGCGATGATGATAATACCGTCAACATTACCGTGGCGGGGAAAGTGACTGATATCACGCAATTTGATGATACCAATGCCAATGCGTTGGGTGTGGCTAATACTGATGCTGATAAACCATTTACCACACAAGTAAGTTTTGATGTGACGCCAGTGGTAGACGACGTCATTATTTCCAGTGGTAGTAGCAGTGATATTGAAGTGCATGGATTGGAAGATGAGTGGATTGTCCTTTCTAAACCGGGTTCTGAATTTACCGTTGATCTGACCGATACAGATGGCTCTGAGGTATTTGTGTCGATCAAGCTTACTGGGGTGCCAACGGATTTTGTCGTGAGTTCTCTCTCTTCTGACTATACCGTGAAAAATAATGGTGGTGGTGAGTGGAGCATTCAGATTAACAACCTAGCACAAACCTCGATCAATTTATCCGATATTGCGATGAAACCTGCGAAGAACTTCAGTGGCGAAGTGGAAATCGGCATCAAGGTCTTCACCGAAGAATCCTTGCTTGGTGTGCCTGTAGAGCATAACGGCAGCTTTAGATTGGATATTACGCCCGTTGGGGATGTGGTGGACGTTGAACCAGTGACTAACGGCGCTGGTGATGAAGGCGTTGACATTGAAATTGATATCAACGCGCAAATTATCGATAAAGCCGATTCCATTGCAGCCGGTGCGAACCATAGTGAAAACTCACCAGAAACGTTGAGAATTGAAGTTTCCGGGGTGCCAGATGGAGCAAGTATTGCATTGCCTGATGGCACGCTGGGGACTTACATCGGTGGTGGAGTATGGCTGTTGAATGCCGATGCGCAAAGCTTAGATAAACTGATTTTTAATTCTGGTGATTGGCATAAGGACACTTGGGCGGGAGATCTGACGATTAAAGTGCAGTCGATCGATACAGGGCTGGACGGTACTGAACATTTGGGGCCTGCGCGTGAGTTTACTGTTTCAGTTGATGTTCAGGCGGTCAATGATGCGCCCACCATTGATAGTGCTACGGTCACCACAACGATTGATGAAGAGGCGGGGCAAAAAGTTACCGGCTTGAGTGTGAGTGATGTCGATTATGCAGGCTCACATGCCAACGACCCCATGACGGTGATTTTGAGCGTGAGCGAAGGTTTGCTCAGTGCTGTGATCCCCGCGTTAAGTTCTGTCACGCAGAGCACCAATTTGGCTGGAGAACTCGTCCTACAAGGCACGTTATCGGATATTAATGCGCTACTCAATAGCAGCGATCCCGCCAGTGGTGTTTTTGTTGATGCCACCGCGATTGGTAGTGACCATATTGATCTGACAATTAAGGCCAATGATGGTGGTGTTTATGCCGACAATGTTTCTGGTATGGCGTTAGAAGAGACAGAAACCGTCAGTATTGCGGTGACGCCCAAAGCCAATACGCCGATATTAACCCTTGATCCGAGCTTTAATTATATGAAGCAGACGTATGTTAGCCAAAGTATCAGCGCTCAAGGTATTGCATTGCTGGGGTTAATCGCGGCATTAACGGATAGCCATGAAGTGTTGTCATTGGAGATCGACAGTCTGCCAAGTGGCGCAACGCTTTCCAGTAGATCGGGCAGCGTGACTGAGCAAAACGGAGTGTGGATTGTTTCCGCTGATGCTATCGACGGATTACAGGTTAGCGGGCTCGATTTAGGGCAACACACTCTGTCGGTAGCGGCTATCTCAACAGAAACGGATGGTAGCCGTGCAGCTTCTGCATCAATTGATATTGCGATTGAAGTATTGCCTGACGGTAGCACGATTGATCAATCAACGAACGGGGATGATGCGCAATTGCTCGCCGGTAATGTTGGAGCGCAGTTGCTAGGTGGCAGTGGTCATGATCACCTTGAAGGTGGCGATGGTGATGACTCCTTAGTGGGTGGTGGCGGAAATGATACCTTGATTGGCGGGCTTGGTGCCGACATCTTAACCGGGGGAAGTGGCGCTGACATATTTAAATGGACGCTCGATACTGTTGATGAGCAAATCGACACTATCACTGATTTCAACGCTGGTGAAGGTGATGTGATCGATCTCACTGATGTTGTGGCCGATTTACATTTGCCCATGGATCAACTGCTCGTTTCGCTACACACTTCTCATCAGATAGAAGCGAAAGTGATGACCAACACGACGGATGTGGAATTGGAAATTCTGACGGACAATAACGTACATCAAACCATTGTGGTGCAAGATCTTGCCAGCCAATTCAATTTTGATGGCATGGCGTCGATTGACATTGTTGGCTTCTTATTGGACAACAACATTATCAAGCATGACGTTTAAATAAAGAAAAGAGCAGTTAAATAAAGAAAAAGTGCACCCAACGGCTTCAGGCTCAGTTGGGTGCACTTTTTTATTTAGCAGTAAACACACCCCAGCGCTGTATCAGTCTGGGGCATTTACAGTGGGTTAACCAATGATGATTTGGCTCAGCACATAACCTAAACAGCACGCACTCACGACGCCAATTAAACCGACGGACATGAACGAGTGGTTGAAGTAGTACTTACCGATTTTGGTGGTTCCTGTGGTATCAAAGTTGACCGTTGCAATATCTGACGGATAGTTTGGAATGAAGAAGTATCCGTACAGTGCGGGCATTAATCCCACCAGTAGCGCAGGTTCTAAACCTAGCCCGAGGCCTACAGGTAACATCATCACCGCTACTGCGGCTTGTGAGTTCACCACAACAGAAACAATGAATAGTGCAAGCGCGAAGGTCCAGTGATGGTCGGTAACCATCTCAACAATGCCTGATTTAAACTGCGGCATCGCGTATTGGAAATAGGTATCCGACATCCAAGCTATACCGAAGATGGCAATTGCCGCTACCATACCTGATTTGAATACCACACCGTTTGGTACATCTCGTGGGTCGGTTTTGGTTGCCAGTAAAATGATACCGCCAAAGCAGAGCATCATCATCTGAATAACCACCGCCATACTGATCGGTTTACTGCCTTCAACAATAGTGCGTGTTTCTGGCACCATCGCTAGCACGACTATGGTTAATATCGCACCAATGAAAATCAACACAGAATTACGCGCTGCCGCGGGTAACGTTTCATTCAGCGTTGTCGCGGTTGTGTTTAGGATTTTCTCTTTCCACACTGGATCTTGCAGACGTTCTTGATACTCAGGATCATCATCTAGTTCTTTCCCGCGGCGCAAGCTGTACAAAGACATCAACAGCGTACCGAATAAGGTCGCAGGTACAGTGACCAGCAAAATAGAGAGTAAGGTGATCTCGTGTTGAATATTCGACAATTGAGCAAGGTAGTAGACAACGGCCGCTGAGATTGGGGAAGCGGTAATCGCGATTTGCGAAGCAACAGAAGACGCAGCCATTGGACGTTCAGGACGGATCCCATTTTTCAATGCCACATCACCAATGATCGGCATGATGGAATATACCGCATGGCCAGTACCCAGCATAAACGTCATTGCGTAAGTGACGAACGGTGCAATCAAAGTGACATTTTTCGGGTTCTTACGCAGTAAACGTTCTGCCACTTGCAGCATGTATTTCAATCCGCCAGCCGCTTCGAGTATTGAAGCACAGGTGACAACGGCAAGAATGATCAACATGACGGTGATCGGTGGTGATGTGGGTGGCATTTTGAAGACAAAAACTTCAATGACCAAGCCAATACCAGAAACCACACCAAGGCCAATACCACCGTAGCGTGAGCCTATATAGAGCATTAATAGCAGGAATAAAAATTCCAAATACAACATATCTGTTTCCTATCCAAAGGTGTTAATGAAAATATTGTCTAACGTAACGTTAAAAAAAGATGAAACCTTGTTCACACAACCATTTACCCTATAAATGAAACGACATTAATCAGAGATTGCTCACGCATTTTATTCAATAAGTAATGAATATGAATAAACAAATGTAACCATTTTGTTGTGCTACAGGTGGGCTGGCGTTAATGATGAAGCTTATTTTCTCGCCGCGTAGGCTGTTTGCCGATCGCTAACCTTAATTTAAGGTAGCACAAAGGGTACTGAGCTATTGGCCTTTGGGCGTTGGAATGAAATGCATATGAGAAAACTCATCGTCCATTTGGTAGTGCGTAAACCCAAATCGCTGATACAAAGCACCGACCGGGCTACCTTGCAAATAACAGAGCTTACATGGGTATTGAGTCAGATTGGCTTGGTTGACGACCAGTTGTAACACTTGGCTACCCACCCCTCTATTTTGAAAATCTGGCAGAATAAAAAATCGTGAGAAGTAGAGCGTTTCATGCTTGCTCTGCAGTAAATAAGTGCCAATCGGTTGGCCATCAGCGCAGATGATCGTTGGTAGACCAGAATGCCATTCTTGGCGATGCAGCACTTGCTGCAACTCTTCATCCCAGCCAAATATCGCCGTAATAGCATCCATTTCTGCGACTTTTTTTAGATCAAAAGCAAATTGATAATCGCTGTCACTTGCGGGGCGAAAGGTTACCTTCATACGTTTATCTTTTTGTTTAATAATACGTTGCTTACCAAGATATCAATCGTCGGCGTATTCATGGGCAATCGAAATAAAGCGCTCTTCTATTGCCAAGAAGGCATCAATGACTTCTGGGTCAAAATGGCTTCCTCTTCCGTCCAAAATAATCCCTTTCGCATCGGCGTGAGGCATCGGCTCCTTATAGATGCGTCGGCAAATCAGAGCGTCATAAACATCAGCGACAGCCATTAACCGTGCGCTGAGCGGTATAGCGTCACCTTGTAAACCGTTAGGATAGCCAGAGCCATCCCATTTTTCATGGTGCCCATGGGCGATCTCTTTCGCCATATCGATAAGGTCATTTTTCGCGCCTGACATCTTTTCCGCTTTTTCTAGCGCACGTAGCCCTAAGCTGGCATGGCCTTTCATGATCTCAAATTCATCACTGTCCAGTTTTCCTGGTTTTAATAGTATGTTGTCGGCGATGCCCACTTTACCAATATCGTGTAAAGGGGCGGCTTTAAAGTAGGTATTAATAACATTCGGCGTTAGCTTTTGTTGATATTTTGGCAGCTTAGCCAGTTGCTCGGCTAACGCTTTGACGTAATGCTGTGTTCGCAGGATATGGTTACCAGTATCTGGGTCTCTGGTTTCAGCGAGACTGGCGAGAGCATACACGACCGCGTCTTGCATTTTATCCAATTCATTTGAACGTTTGATCACCTCTTTTTCCAAGTAGCCATTTTGGTTCTTCAGTATGTCTTTTGAAATTTTGTTTTGCAGGTGAGTATCTACTCTGGCTCTTAGCAACGGTACGCTTACGGGTTTGTATACATAGTCAACCGCACCTAACTCAAAGCCTAGTTTTTGATCTTCAGGGTTATCTTTTGCGGTCAGAAAAATCACAGGGATGTCTTGGGTGTTAGGGTTTGCCATGATCTTTTGTATGACTTCAAAACCTGACATTTCCGGCATAACAATATCGAGCAACACTAGGTCAATAGAAAACTTGTCTAAGATACTGAGCGCCATCGGGCCTGATTTAGCGGCCTTGACATGATATCGGTTAGCCAACCCCTGTGACATAAATGCAAGGTTATCTGGCGAATCATCGACGATTAACACGGTACAATTGTCCAAGTTTTCGATGGGCATGAGTCTTTCCTAATAAAAAATAGCAATTGAGCGGCGAAGGTTGGGTTTAAGTCTAAACTTATCAATAACTATAGCTAATCTCAGCGTTAGTAGAGTGAGAAAATTATTAAGAAGGCGCTTCACATGCGATCCATCCGAACTTTATTCACCGTCTTATTTATTGCTATGGGATTATGTTCCATTGCGATGTTTAGTATCACCGACAAAGTAGCCGCTCTGAGAACTGAGAGCCGACAACTGAACGACGAACTTTACCGTTTCTATCGTCTGTCACAAGAGTTGAAGCAGAGCTCAGATCACTTAACCAAATTTGCCCGAGCCTACGCTTCGACTGGCGATGAAAAGTGGCTCAACCTTTTTAATTATGTGCTGAGCGTCAGAAATGGTTCTGTGCCGTTACCGAAAGGGAATGAGTACGAATTTTGGGATGTCGTTGCACAAAACAAACTGCTTGCCCGCTCACTGGGTGGCGCACCAGACAACCCTTCGTTACTCGATAGAATGCGTCTTTCGGGCATTGAATCGGTGGAGTTTTTAGAGCTCAAAAATGCGCTTACGTTGTCTGATTCACTGGTGTCACTCGAAAGAGAAGCCTTCATGGCCATCAAAGGATGGAAAAAAAGTAGCCAAGGTGAATTTGTCGACACAGGTGAGCCGGATCTGGAATTGGCTCGGGCTATTCTCTATGGTGACCAATACTTCGCGGAAAAGGCGAAAATTATGCAGGCGATTGGTTCTGCGCATCAATCGATCATGCAACGCATGGAGCAAAACATTCAACGTGCCGATAGCGAAGCGCTGCGTTATGAATGGATAAACTTGGTGTTAGTATTAACCTTACTCAGCGTGATCATCGCCTCCTTTGTTCTGCTGTGGCGTCTTTACATCAATCCGTTAAGTCAGCTACTCAAAACGGTTGTGACTCAAGTCAAACGGGAAGATTACGCTTTTACGATCACTCAAACCGCCTATGCAGAGCTGCAACATTTTATCGACAGTTTGAATGTGGTGTTTCATCATATCGCTGAGCAGCTTAGCCAAAATACTTTACTTAAAGATTTCAATATCATCCTACGCAAAAACGATTCTACGGACCGTTTGTGTAATGAAGTTACGCAATTCTTACTGCATCAATTTCCTTTGGAAATGGTTGGCATGTACATCTATCAAGAGGGCGTATTAAAACGAGTGGCTGGGGTGGGTTATGGTGAGCATTCGGCCAGAGAATACACCGATCCATCATCGACGCAGCTCAGCGTGTTGCTCAGCGGTCAGCCCTATGCGATGAAAGCACTCGATGGCAACTGTCACATTGAATTTAACGGTGGCAAGTTAGTCATTAACGAAGTGTATTATTTGCCGCTGCACGTCAATCAGCATCCTGTCGCTTTACTAGAGCTGGGTACTATCGGGTCGTTGTCGAGTTTGCAATTTCAGTGGTTATCGCAAATGTTGGATGACTTATCGGTCAGTATTCAATTGAGCCAAAACATTGAAATTCAGCGACGAGCCGAGCAGAAAGTACTCGAACAATCTCAACTGAATCAAGAGATCCTCGATGCGACGCCGAACCCCATGTATTGCTTGTCGGCCTCGGGTACATATCTCACCATTAACGCTAAGTTTATGGATTTAGTTGGCCTGTCGGCCGAGCAAATTATCGGTAAATCGCCGCAAGATATCTTTCAAAATGAAACGGCGACCATTTTTGCCCAAGTACATAAAAGGCTTGGAGAGGAGCAGTCTTCGCAAGATTACGAATTGTCTCTCTATGACGCTTCGCACCACAAAAGAGAGATGTTGGTATACGAAGCTTCTTTCCAAAATAATCGTGGTGAAGTCTCTGGAATTGTCGGAATTTTGCTTGATTTAACGGATCGCAAGCAGATGGAAGAGCAATTAAGAGAAGCTAAAGAGACCGCGGATGCCATGAGCCAAGCCAAAGGTGATTTCCTCGCGAACATGAGCCACGAGATCCGTACACCAATGAATGCCATTTTGGGTATGGCCCATCTAGCACTCAATACCGAGCTCAATCCTACGCAACAAAAATACATTTCACGGATTAATGAATCGGCGAAAAACTTGCTTGGCATCATTAACGACATTTTGGATTTTTCCAAAATAGAGGCGGGCAAGCTGAATGTTGAGCACATTGATTTTAGCCTTGATGAGGTATTGGATAACCTCACCACCTTAATTTCGCTAAAAGCCCAAGAGAAAAATATCGAGTTTTTATTAGATATCGACCCACACATTCCAGTGGGCTTGGTGGGCGACCCGCTGCGTTTGGGGCAAGTTCTCGTTAACTTATGTGGCAATGCGGTGAAATTTACCGAACAAGGGGAGATCATCGTTTCGGCGCGAGTCGTGGGGCAAAACGACGCCAACGTGACCTTGAAGTTTACCGTTTCTGATACAGGTATTGGCATTGCTGAATCTAACGTAGCCACTCTATTCTCTGCATTTTCTCAAGCTGATAATAGCATTACTCGCCAATATGGAGGTACGGGCTTGGGGCTTAGCATCAGTAAACAGCTAGTCGGATTGATGGGTGGCGACATTCAAGTTCACAGTGAAGAAGGGTCAGGATCCACCTTTGAATTCACGGTTGAGTGTGGGCTGCAAGAAGCCAAAATGCGCGATATTGCTAAGCCACTCAGCGCTCTAGCAGGCAAACGTGCGTTGGTAGTCGATGATAATGACTCGGCACGCAATATTTTAATGACGTTGCTCAATGCGATGCATTTTGAAGCGAAGTCAGTCAGTAACGGTTTTGAGGCGCTCGATGAAATTCGCAATACGCATTTTGATATGCTGTTTATTGATTGGAATATGCCGGGTATGAATGGCATAGAGTTGCTGCAGAGAATGAAACCATTGGGTGTTTTTGATAACACTAAACGATTCCTCGTCACGGCTTACGGCCGAGAAATTTCCTTGGTGGGAGAAAACAGTAAATTAGTCGATGCCTTGATTGTGAAACCTGTGAACCCATCAAATCTCCTTGATGCCATTATGGACAGCTACGGCATCGAGCAATTAAGGCAGAGCCATGAGTATCTTGATCATGATACAAGGCCAACATTTATTGGGCAAAAAGTGCTTTTGGTAGAAGATAACGAAGTGAACCAAGAGGTGGCTTTCGGCCTGTTAGAAAGTACTCAATTGAGCATTGTTCTTGCTAATAATGGACAAGAAGCTTTGACGAAATTGCAGCAAGAAGCTTTTGATTTAGTGCTGATGGATATGCAGATGCCCATTATGGATGGTATCAGTGCGACGAAAGAGATCCGCCAGCATGAGGAGTGGAAAACGCTACCGATTGTTGCAATGACCGCCAATGCGATGTCTTCAGATGTCGAGCACTGCTTAAATGCAGGTATGAATGATCATGTGGCGAAACCAATTGATGTACAGCGCTTGTACCACGTACTACGCAAATATTTAAAGGCGGATGAAACCACTCCAGTACCCTCTACGGTATTACCGAATCAAGTGAAACCGAGCACTGGCTATCCAGAATTGACCGGTATTGATGTGGAGCAAGCGATTTTCCGAATTGGTGGCAATGCGCAGCGATACTTTGAAATATTGGATCACTTCCTTGCCAGCCAGCAGCAAGAAATAGCCGCATTCCCTAAATTGATTGATAAGGGGCAGTGGGAAGAGGCAGAGCGAGTGATGCACACCCTAAAAGGTTCAGCGGCTAATCTAGGGATTGAGCCTATTGCGCAGCTAGCCAACGAGATGGAAGGGGTAGTGCAGCGACATACGAAACCCGCCATTCAAGATCTCAACACGGTCTCAAAGTTGATGTCTACTTTGTTGGATGAGTTAAGGGATTGGGAGCAGACACAATTATATCCGCAGCAAGAGCACCGTGATATTGCGTTGCTCTACCAACAATTAGTGCAATGTGTTGAAAACTACGATGCTGATGCGATTCATATGATCCACCAAATTAAACAATGCAATTTATGGTCTGACGAGCAAAAGAAAAGTTTGATGCATGCGATTGAAGATTTTGATTTTGAAGCGGCTAAAGAGGTATTGGCTCAGTTGCCAGTACCGACTGAAAAATAAGTTGAAGTATGATAGTGCTTAAAATTGATGCAATAATTGTGGCGTAAAATTCGACATTTTGGCCATTCTCATCCTATGCTAAGAGCAATAATAACAATGAATAAACAGAAATAATTTCGTTGATAAATGAAGAAGGATACTTTTATGAATATCAACAACACCATGAAGCTCGTGTTTGCTGTCATCGGTATCGGTATTGTCATTAGTGTTGTGACGGTATTACAGCTCAATGGGCTAATGCAACAAGTTGATAATATGGCTCAAGTTCGTTATCAATCTTACCAAGCGGCCGATGAGCTTCGTCAAAGCTCTGATGATTTAACTCGGTTGGGCCGAACTTATGTGGTCAGTGGCGATGAAAAGTATGAAAAAATGTACATGGATATTCTTGATATTCGTAATGGTAAGAAACCTCGCCCGCAGAACTATCACACGATATATTGGGACCTTGTGCTGCAATATGGACAAAAACCTAAAGCAGACGGTAAAAATATCTCTCTCAACCAAATGATGACGGATCTTGGTTTTACTCCGCAAGAGTTTAGTTTGCTCAAAGAAGCTCAAGCTAATTCAGATGGCTTAGTGAACATGGAAGTCAAAGCGATGAATGCTGTTAAGGGGCTTTACCCTGATAGCAATGGCAACTACACCGTTAGAAAAGAGCCAGACCGTAATATGGCGATTTCTCTCTTACACAGTAATGAATACCATCAAGAGAAAGCCAAAATCATGGCTCCGATCGATAAGTTCTTTATTGAATTAGAAAATCGAACCAATAAACAATTCATGGATGCGGCGCAGAAAGTAAAAAGTACGGTATTGATTGGTAATATCTCCTTAATTAGTGTTTTTATTATTGCCATTATTGGGTATGCCATCGTGAACCGGAAAGTAGTGAAACCGATCGATACCATGGCCAAATTGCTACAACAAGTGGACAAAAATTCTGATTTGACGTTGCGAGTTGATGATAACAGCCACAATGAACTGGGTATTATCGGCGGAACCATTAATAAAGTGCTTGGCAGTTATGCCACCACCATCAGCAAAATAAACCAAGTAAACCACACCATTTCGGCCATCTCTGAAACGATAAGCGATGTCACCAAACAAAACGTCAAAGTGGCGAATCAGCAAAATCAACAGCTTGAAATGGCCGCAACAGCAATGGAAGAGATGACATCGGCACTCTCTAGTGTGGCGGAAAGCACAACGATGGCAGAAGAGTATGCGGGTAGTGCGGAGAAAGAGGCCAGTACCAGTAAACAGGTCTTTGATAAAACGACGCACGAATTTGGTGAGTTAGAGGGTGAATTTACCAAAACATCCGAGATCATCCAGCAACTTGCGAATGAGTCTAATAACGTTGGTAATGTGCTTGATGTGATTAAAGCGATTGCCGAGCAAACCAACCTATTGGCATTGAACGCGGCAATAGAAGCCGCTCGCGCGGGTGAGCAAGGTCGGGGTTTTGCGGTAGTAGCGGATGAAGTACGCTCACTTGCCCAACGAACTCAACAATCGACGGGCGAGATCGAAAGCATGATTTCGATGCTGCAAGAGAAAGCAGAACAATCGACTAAAACGATCCGGGTGAGTGCTGATAAAATGCAGTCAACGCGCTCTAACATGTCGGTGGCGAACGAAGCGCTTGGTACCATTCAAGGTTCGGCAATTGAAATTCACAAATTGAATACGTCGATATCGGCCGCGACAGAAGAGCAACTGGCCGTGAGCGACGAGATCTCCAGCAACCTCAGTAATATAAAAACCCTTTCAGGTGATATGAACATTGCCATCAATCAACTCGGGCCAGTTGTCGTCGATTTACAACGTAATGTCGATGAGTTAAATAGCGCGATTAAGCACATTCGCACTTAAAAATATGACATCCTTTCTCTTCTTTTGAGGCTCTCTTGACTGAGAGCCTTTTATTTTGCGAAAACTTTTTATTTTCAAAACCTTGTTCGCTGAGGCGGTGACGCCAATACAGCAAAGAGTCATGTTTTTACCCTCCACTTTTCAGTCGTGAAAGGTAATTGTGATAAGTTAAATCTCTTGCTTTGGCTGGCTTTTTCTTGCCAAACGTTGCCAAGGTAAAGAGAGCAAAA
>NZ_CAWNTB010000054.1:0-6549 GCF_963877065.1 Vibrio sp. V01_P9A10T6 | reverse complement strand
AAAGGTCGTGGTGTGTGCAATACCTCAAGAAAAACTGGGTGCTAAGTTAAAATTTTGTGCGGATCGCAGTGATCAAATCTGATCGCCACGGCTTTATTCTGGTTTATTTAAGATCAAAACCATATCTGCCGTCCCATCTTCGAAATGCACTTCAATCTCAAAACCTAATTTTTGCGCTAGCGTCAACATGCCTCGGTTGGTTGGCATGGTCATGCCGGAAATTTGTAAGGTTCCTTTCAAGCGACAATAGTCGATGATTTTTTGCAGCAAGATTTTACCTAAACCTTTTCCTTTTAAATCCGAACGGATCAAGATGGCGAACTCAGCATCGCTATTCTCAGGGTTAATGAGTGCTCGTGAAACGCCAATAATACTCTCTTGATCATTGGTATGATCCACTGCGACAAAAGCCATTTCTCGGTCATAGTCAATTTGAGTAAAATTGGCTAAGGCTTCATGGTTAAACTCGCCGACATCCGAAAAAAAGCGTTTGTACAAATCTTCTTTTGATACGTTACGGATAAACTCTGCATGATGCGGCTCATCTTCGGGCAAGATTGGGCGTAAGGTAATAGCCGAGTTGTCCTTTAGGATCACACTTTCTTCAAACTCACTTGGATAGGGGCGGATAGCTAATCTACTTTGTCCGTCACCTTGGTAATCTTTTAGGACTAAGTTGGCATCCAATATGGTGAATTGATTGCCATTGGCTAAAACCGGGTGAATATCTAATTCATCTATTTGTGGACATTCAATAATCATCTGCGAGATACGGACTAAAAACTCAGATAACCCATCAATATTCATTGGCTCTGGTAGTTTTTGCAGCCGAATTTTCCCGCTGCGTATTGCTCTGACAATCAGATAACGAGCGAGCGTCATATTCAGTGGGGGTAGTGCGGCGGCGGCATCGATTGATTCATCCCATTCTGAACCACCTTGTCCCAGTAAAATGACCGGGCCAAAGGTTGTATCAGTGATCACTTTGATCCTGAGCTCTTCACCGCCAGCGAGCTTTGCCATTGCCTGAACCAATAACCCATGAACATTAGCGGAAGGATACGAGATCTGCGTGCGATCCAATATCGCTTGTGCTGCGCTTGCCACTTCGTGGCGGTTGCGTAGATTGAGCATCACGCCTTGCACATCTGATTTATGCGTAATATCGGGCGAACGCAATTTCACCACGACTGGGTAACCAATTTGCTCGGCAATATGTACCGCTTCACTGGCATCAGAAGCTATCCAAGTTGGTAATACGTTAAAATTAAAACATTTAAATAGCTTGCCTATTTGGTGTGTATCAAGGTGGCGGGTAGGGTGTATATCCAGTTGCTCCGCTATCCATTGCTGCGCGCTGTGTATTTCTGACACGTGAACGGGTTCTGCGGTCGTCGGCGTTTCCATTAGTTGCTTTTGATTTCGACGGTACTCGACTAAGTGCATGAATGCCACTACTGCACTTTCTGGCGTTCGATAGGTTGGAATGCCCGCTTGGGTAAATATTTGTCTAGCCGGGCGCGCGGTAAGTTCACCTGACCAATTGGTTAGGATGTTAAAACGTTTATGGCGAGGGTGCGCTTTAATCGCGTCGACCACCGCTTGAGCGGTTTGCTCAGACTGCGCAATCGCAGATGGGCTGTGCATAATGAGAATGGCATCGGTTTTATCACTATCTAGCAGCACATTTAGTGTATTAACGTAGCGAGTATGATCCGCATCACCCACCATATCGACCGGATTACTGTGAGACCAACTTTTAGGCAGGCACTGATTTAGTTTTTGATAAGTAGACTCTTCAAGATCGGCAAGCTTTCCGCCTCGATCTAACAAGGTATCGACGGCCATAATAGCTGGCCCGCCACCATTGGTAATAATAGCAAGACGTTCACCTTGTAATGGAACGGAGTGAGTGAGTGTTTCAACAGCGGCAAAGAGTTCATGGGTATTATTCACCCGTAACATACCCGTGCGTTGAATTGCGGAGTCATAAATAATGTCGAGTGTATTGTCTCCACCAGTATGTGCTTGCGCCGCTTTACGTCCAGCAAGCGTTCTTCCTCCTTTTAATACTAAGATTCGCCGGTTACGTGACGCGGCACGCGCTGCCGACATAAAACGGCGAGCATCCTTAATCGTATCAACATAAAGCAAAATGGCTTGGGTGTGTCTATCCGTGCTCAGGCAATCAAGCAAGTCAGAGAAATCGATGTCGCTGGCATTACCAAGAGAAATAAATGCTGAAAATCCGATCTCTTTGTCATTTGCCCAATCTAAAATCGTGGTACAAACCGCTGCAGATTGTGAAATAAAGGCAATGTTACCTTTTAAGGCTGTGACAGGAGAAAACGAAGCGTTGAAATTTAACCAAGGTAGGATCAGCCCTAAGCTATTGGGGCCCAAAATGCGCATTCCTGCCGATTTTGCAATGCTAGAACATTGGGCTTGGATTTCGACTCCTTGAGCATCTTCAGTATACATATCAGATGAAAGTACGATGACGGAGCTGATGCCTTTATCTGCCAATTGCTTAAATAAGGTGACGTTGCGTGTTGCGTGCGTGCATAAAATCGCAATATCAGGGACGATAGGCAGAGATTCGATACTTTTGTAGGCCAATACGCCACAGACGGATGGATAATAAGGCGTGACAGGCATAATCGCACCATCGAAGCCTCCTTGAAGTAGGTTCTTCATCACAATATTGCCAGCACGAAGCGAGCGTACTGATGCACCAACAACCGCGATCGATTTTGGTTTCAGGAATGGATTTAAATTGTTCATGTTGATGAACCTTTCACTCACGAATTACCGTTAGCTTAGCGAACAAATGCTATCCTTGTTCACTATATTGGTTTGATTGTGATCATTACGTCGTGAGACAACTGCGACTTTGTGCCATAAATCACAGTACAAAGGTATATAATCACAAAGCGAGCTTGATTCTGAGCGTCGCTATCGGCATGATTTATAGTAATTTCTACTTAAGGCGTTGAACAATTCATGAAAAAAATCACAATTGTCGGTTTATCAGTGCTTCTGGCTGCCTGTGCATCTGATACATACATTACCGATGTCACCTCTGAAAGCCATCGTGAAGAGTACAAAGTTGCTCCGGTTCAGCAACCAGTAGTCGCTCAAGAAGGCATGGCTACTGGAATTTCTGAGAGCAATGTCGAAACGAATGTGGTGAAGATGTCTCCTAACGATACAGAGAAAAAAGTCGTTAAGATGAGCCCTCAAAGCAAAGCCGCAGTAGCGCTCATTCCACCGACAGCTAAACAGACGGCAATGAATCCGCGTTTTGGCTACACCATTCAGGTCGTTGCTGTTGGATCACAGAATAAAGTTGATCAGTTTGCCAGTAAACTGCCCAATTCTGACGGCCAACCTATTTGGGAAAATTATAAAGTAGTGAATGGAACCAAGTGGTACACCGTACTTTATGGTGACTACGCAACTCGTGCCGATGCTGTTGAAGCAATTAAAACACTGCCAACCGAGTTTCAAGCAATGAAACCTTTTGCCAAAAGTATTGATACCATCAAAAATTCGGAATTTCCGACACTCAATAAGTTGAACTGATTCTGGATTTTATCGCGAATAAATGATCAAAGGGGCTTATGCCCCTTTATTGCTTATAACTTAGCCTGTTACAACAGTAAAAAGGTTTTCCTTGGCTAAAACCGTGTAACTTCACACTGAATTGATTATCATGCTTTATAGTTTATTCGTCAGCAGCATGGACAGATTTTAATGACTCAAACAACAATCCTATTATTATGTGGTGGCGGTTCGTCAGAACATGAAGTTTCACTTGTGTCAGCCAACTATTTACAAGCACAACTTGAAAAAACAGAAGGTTTTCAAGTTATTCGCGTCGAAATGCGACCCGATGGTTGGTACAGTGAAAAGGGCGATCTGAGCTTCTTAGACACGAATGCTGCAACGTTGAATACCAATGGTGTTGCCGTCAATATCGATTTTGTGGTTCCTTGCATTCATGGTTATCCAGGGGAAACGGGCGACATTCAATCGATGCTCGAGCTGGCTGGCATCCCATATTTAGGTTGTGGTCCAGAAGCCAGTGCTAACAGCTTTAATAAAATTACATCTAAGCTTTGGTACGATGCGCTGGGTATTCCTAATACACCTTATCTTTTTCTTTCAGAAAATAATGCACAAGCGCATCAGCAGTGTAATCAGGCTCTGGAAAAATGGGGAAGTGTGTTTATTAAAGCGGCGAGACAAGGCTCATCTGTTGGTTGTTACAAAGTCACCGAGGCTTCCCAGCTCAATAGCGCAATCGATGCGGCTTTTAGCTACTCGGAACAAGTTCTGGTTGAAAAAGCAGTGAAACCTAGGGAATTAGAAGTTGCCGCTTATCAGCTTGATGGTGTTTTATATCTTTCTAAGCCGGGTGAGATCATCGCACCAGAAGACGCATTTTATACTTATGAAGAAAAATACAGTGCGACTAGCCATTCGATGACTGAAGTACAAGCTCAGAATTTAACCAGAGATCAATTAGAAATGATAAGTGATTGTGCTGCTAGGGTTTTTACCCACATGAAGCTTAGGCACCTTGCACGTATTGATTTCTTTTTAACCCCAGAGGGAAACATTTATCTTAATGAAGTTAACACCTTCCCAGGCATGACTCCCATTTCAATGTTTCCTAAAATGTTAGAGCATAATGGGCATAGGTTTCATAAATTTCTAGCCAATTGCGTGACAACGTCACTTAATCAAAAGGTTTAATGACCTTAAATTTCATCTGTTCACTTTCTGCAATGTCGAGCTTACCAATGTATTGAGCTGGCATTGCAGGGCTTAACCATCGTCCAAATTGCTGAATATCTTGAGTTTTATAACCTTGTTTCGCCAGTTCTTGAGCCGCACCAACACGGGTTGATTGGCCTGAAAACCTCAATTCAAATATGCCTAAACGTTGCCCTGCATGACGTAAGATACGGAAAATAGATGCATCATTTAAAGATCTATTTGAAATATTGCCATGGCGATCGATTGAACAAAACACAATTTTCGACTCTTTATTGAGTAATTGTAGCCACTTTTTAAGTGCAAGAGAGGCCGATTCAGAAAGATAATAATCGACATTTCCCACGATGATCTTCGTTTGCCCATCCACAGTTAAGACTTGTCCTGTACTTAGTTTTTTAAGCTCACTTCGTTTCAAAGCACACTCAAACATCACATAATAGATTGCAAGATCGCGGATATCCTTTTTGTGAGGTGAATGAATAAGTTGTATATCTAGTGCTAATAAATGTTTTTTCGTTAACGGTGTCGCTTGCTTAGCATCATCACCTTTCTCTCCTTTAAGACGAAACAAAGAAAGTTGAGTGCGTCGGTTTTGCGTGGGGTCTTTCATCGAAAGTAGGTGATGGATGATACCAATGGTGACTATGTAACGCCTGATAGTCGCGTATTTTCTCACTCGAGCTTCCGTTTCGATAAATTGCCTAACAGCTGTTGTTGAGCCAGGAAGAGGAGTAACACATCTTATTTTGCAAAATGTAACAAAATGATTCCAATCTTTAGTCATGGCCAAAGCGGAGTTCTTCGAATATTGCCAATGTGTCAAATGTTGAAATTGTTCAAAGCAAACTGTGTCGGAAAATTCGGTAACCTTTTGTTTTAAAATCATAGGATCTGTGATGAGAGGGATGTTTTTTTTCATCTTGATGCACTATAACAATATGGTTTATCGATAAATATACTTGATAACGGTGAAGATACAATTATTATTTAACTAACCTATAATTAAAAAGACCAATAACATATGGCTATAGCGACGTATCGAGGATTTACCCTTACATCTGCGCCTAACTCTACAGATATATGGCAAGTTAAGATCAAAAACCATGTTTTGACTGGTAACCTTGCGGCAGTTAAAAAAAGCATAGACTGGTGGTGTGATACTGCCTCTATCATTGATCCTAGAGAGTTCAGTGCGGTAGGTAAGAAGAGAGAGGCTCCAAATGGTAAACAAGAGCAATTTGGCGGCTTTACACTGAAGAATGATACAGGTGAGCTCAATGGGTGGTATTGCTTTTTCAATGGTCGCTTAATCAAAGGTTCAAAAGTGGCTATTCAAAAACATATCGAAGCTTATTTGCTTGCAAAACAGAAAGCAGAACAATTAAAGAAGTAAATGATTTATGACACTTGTATATTCTACGGATTTAGGCCGTATCAAAGCTGAGCCTGAAATTATAGAACGCCCTAAAGGAGATGGAGTGGTTAGAATCCATCGTCAAACAAAAGGGCGAAAAGGGAAAGGCGTGAGTATCGTGACCGGCTTGGATTTAGATGATACTGCACTAAAGCTATTCGCGGCAGAACTCAAGAAAAGTTGTGGGTGTGGTGGCTCAGTAAAAGATGGTGAAATAGAGATCCAGGGTGATGCTCGAGATAAAATTAAAGCTTATTTAGAAAAGAAAGGTTTCAGAGTTAAACTAGCCGGAAATTAACGTATTAATAACTAGAATGAAATCTTCGATTATCAGACTAGTTATTAGGTAA
>NZ_CAWNTB010000053.1:0-6894 GCF_963877065.1 Vibrio sp. V01_P9A10T6 | reverse complement strand
ATTGTAGGGATATTTGTTTTTCTATTTAAATTTCTATTGTTTAATAGTCAAGCATTAGTCGGCGTGAGAATTAAATTCATAGAATTCATTAAATGATATTTGAACGTCAAGAAAGTGATAGCTTATTCATACTTATGGTTTCTATTTCGTCATATTATCATTTTGTGCTCATCGACAGGATTGAACAATGATTGTAACCAATACATTTAACGAAAATTTAAGTGAAGAATCAAAACAGAATTGGCTTAGTTACTGGAATCACTTTAATAATAATGAATACCAATTTTGTGCAGAACATAATTGCATAAACAAGCATCATCATGGCGTATTGGTCAAACAAACTGGTTTTAGTGATGATAGGCTATTTGTTATACCTTTGTGTAAAGAACACAGCGCTAATTTTTTAAACCCCATTGAACTTGATGAGAAAGTCAGTGTTGTTCCAGCAGAGCTAAGTTTGTAGATATCCTTGTAGGGATTTTGTTGGAAGTTGAGCAATGCCATTTATTTTGCATTGCTCTTTTTTTATCTAAAATTTGTAGTTCTGGTTTTAATGTTTGAAAAGTGTAATGTTGATTATGGAATTGGAGGTGTGCTTTGTGATGCCTTAACCTCCGACATTAGAAATGTGATAACTATTCCATAACTTAACACGACATAAGACATGCCTATGAAAAATGGTATTATTTTTGAGAATTTTAGTATTTTTATAGGAATCGGTTGTGGACCCTGTGATATCGCAATTAAAGAAGGATTTTTATGCGCAGATTCGCTCTCTCAAAGACGGTCCGACATCTGAATCTCAAACGACCTTAGCACTGCTCACAGAAGAAGAGTTGCAACAACTCGAACAAATGTGGGTTGAACTGGCGATTTGGAAGCAGTCGCAGAATATCTAACTGCCCACAAATTGATTAGCGCAAATTTTCGTAATAATCCCAAATAAAAAGCCAGCAGAACAGATGCTGGCTTTTTTTGTTTATCACGTCGGCTGTTAATTATACGCGCGTGCGACACGTCCAAGTGATGACAGTTGATAATGTTCAGCGTATGCGGGGATGAAGATTGAGTGACCTTTTTTCACGGTTAGAGACTCACCATTGTCATGGGTTAAGGTTGCATCAGCATCAACGGCAAAGATAATTTCGGCACTGTTTATTTTCACGTTAACTTGCGCAGCATTGAGGTAAATCGCAAACTTAAAATCGCGGACTGGGACAGGGAACAATAATGCTCCATTTTCTTCGATTGGTTTCAATAACAGGCTTGAAGCGGGTTTTTCTTCAAATAGCGTGCATGATGCGAGCTCTTCAATATCCATGTGTTTGGGTGTTAGGCCAGCGCGCAACACGTTGTCTGAATTGGCCATGATTTCAAGCCCGGTACCTTTCAAGTAGGCGTGTGGCGTTCTGGCGTCTAAAAACATGGCCTCACCCGGAGCTAAAGTGAGTACATTGAGCATTAATGGAGAAAATAGACCGATATCACCGGGGTACTGTTGTGCCAGCTCTAAAATGAGCTCAAAAAGATCATCATCTGAATGATGATGGGCACATGCTAATAATGCATTCACCGCATGTTCTTTTTTCTCGCCAGTTAATGATAGCAATGCACTAAAAAAGGTTTTTAAACCTTGTGATGTTGGGTTGTGTGCAAAAGCATCGACTAGGGTTGAAATCGCATTGATATTCAGCGTTTGAAATTGTTCAACAATCTCTGTGATTGGGCGAAACCCATTCATCGCTTGATAAGGGGTAAGGGCGTAAACCAATTCCGGCTTGTGGTTAGGATCTTTATAGTTGCGATGTCCGGCATTGAGTGGGATCCCCGCTTGGTTTTCTTTCTCAAAACCAATTTCCGCTTCTTGCTTACTTGGGTGAACTTGAATCGAAAGGGCGTTCGCTGCGGCAAGTACTTTGAAAAGATAAGGTAACTCACCAAAGGTTGTTGCAGTAGCAGCAGAAAGAAACGCTGTTTTATCTTGGTTGATCATCTCAAGCAACGAAACAGGTTCTCCATTCACATGAATTTGTGAGCATCCATTTGGGTGTGCTCCCATCCAAATTTCTGCTTGTGGAGCCTTGGTTGGGTTAGCAATATCAAACAAGTGCTGAATCGAAGTCGTGCTTCCCCACGCATAGTTTTGGATGACATTGTCCATCAAATAGAAAGGCTGTTTGTTATTGGTCATAGTGCATCTCACAAAAAATCAAAATAAAAACAAAGTAGCAGTACACAGAGTAAGCGAAATAAAAAACTCCCGAGTTAAAGCGGGAGTACAACATAAAGTCAGAAGCTCAGCATTGATGAACATCAAGCACTCTCGGGGGAGAGTGCTTGATCATTAAGCCGTTGCTTGTTGTAATTTCGCTTGGCGCATTTTTTTCAGAGTGATACAAACAACACCTGTTACTACAGCACCGGTTGCCATGCAAAGCAAAGCTAGCAAAGGCTTATTCATGGCACCGAGCAATGCTACTACAGGACCGCCGTGGGCAACACTGTTTGTAATGCCAAAAGTGAACGCCATAACCGCTGCAACCATCGACCCCAAGATGTTTGCTGGAATGACTGACATCGGATCTTGCGCGGCAAATGGAATCGCCCCTTCAGAGATACCAACCAAGCCCATTGCACCGGAAGCTTTCCCTGCTTCAATTTCAGAGGCTTCAAACAAGTTCAGTTTACGGCCCAAAACGGTTGCTAAAGCCATACCGAGTGGCGCGACTGGAATGGCACACGCCATTGCACCCATAAATTGAGTTTGACCGCTGGCAATCATACCAACAGAGAAAAGGAATGCCACTTTGTTAAATGGGCCACCCATATCAAAGCCAGCCATGCCGCCGAGCACAATACCGAGCAGTATCACGTTACCTGAGCTCATGCTCGTAAGTAGTGCGGTTAAGCCATCCATCAAGCTTGCAATCGGCGCGCCGATAACAAAAATAAAGAGCCCAGAGATAAAGAGTGAGCCTGCGATGGGTGCAATCATGATTGGCACAAGTGGTTGAATAAACTTGTGAAAATGGATGCTTGTTAACCATTTGATGAAATAACCGACTAAAAGGCCTGCAATAATGGCACCGATAAAACCTGTACCGGCATCTGCGCCGTAGAATGACCCGTTGTTAGCGATCCAACCACCAATTAAGCCAGGAGTCAGAGCGGGGCGATCGGCGATCGCATACGCGATGTAACCTGCAAGAATGGGGATCATCAATGTAAAAGCAACCACACCGACGTTCAGTACTTGGTTCCACATACTGCCGTCAGGAATGGCCATACCAGCTTCGGTTGGCTCGCCGCCAATAGCGAGTGCTAAAGCAATCAACAAACCGCCAGTAACAACGAATGGGATCATATGCGATACACCATTCATCAAATAGCGGTATAAATCGGAGCGAGCTTGCGCCGCTTTGCCTTTTCCATCTAAAGTCTTGGTACTGGCATCGGCTTGATATTTTGGTGCGCTGAGGGCTTTTTCAATCAACCCTTTTGCATCACGAATCGGCGCTTTAACGCCAGTTTCAATCAGTTTTTTACCCGCAAAGCGCACCATGTCAACTTGCTTGTCGCAAGCCACGATGATCGCATCAGCTTTAGCGATCTCTTCATCCGTTGGGCTGTTTTTCACCCCAATCGAACCGTTGGTTTCGACTTTAATTTGATAACCCATCGCGGCGGCCCCTTTTTCCAGCGCTTCAGCGGCAAGATAAGTGTGTGCAACACCCGCTGGGCAGCCCGTTACGCCAATCAAAAAGCCTTTATTAGCTTCAACATCGGTTGTTTTTTCGGTTTTTTGTAGCAATAAATCTAGCGCTGCTTGCTCTGTTTTTGCGTCTAAGAAACGTTGGATGAACCCTTCTTCAATCAGCTTGGAAGAGAGCTCTGCCAGCACTTCAATATGATGATTTGAACCACCATCAGGTGAGGCTATCATGAAAAATAATTTAGAAGGCAAGCCATCTTCCGCGCCATATTCGATACCGCTTTTGCTGATGCCTATCACAACTGCAGGCGAGATAACGGCGGAACTTTTGGCATGAGGCAGCGCGACACCATCTTCAAATCCAGTGTTACCAAGCTCTTCACGAGCATAGATATCGGCTAAAAACTGCGATTTATCGCTGATGCGTCCTTGTTCTAACAGTACATCGACCAGCTCTGAGAAAACGCCATCTTTTGATGTTGCTTTCAAATCAAGCCGGATCAAGTTCTCATTAATGAGTTGAGTGATCATGTTTCGTCCCCTATATGGTTTTTATCCCCTTCGCACTTAGAACTGAGCCATGTTGGCTTCAACTTCAAACTGTTTGGGGATATTGTTATTGCGCACCGCGCTTTTTGTTGGAGATATTGTGAGCGCCTCGGGTGAACAGTGGTAGTGTACGAAACTGGCATTTACTGGATTATTGTAACCTGTGGCTACAAACGTGATCAGGCTCTTATTTTGGTTTTAGGGTGATAATTTGAATTTATGATTAATTTTTTATTTTAATTCAATTGGATAAATTGATTATTTTGCTTTTTCGAGCGGAGTTATCGAATGCGTAATAATTGGTGATCCATGAAGTATTGGATTATAGTTGCCTCGTTTTATTGATGGGTATAGGGTGAGTTTTGTGATCCCAGTATTTAAAAATGTGATTGAAGTGCTGCTCTCGGAGCGAGAAAGTTTTAATCGAATATGGTTTGCTGGGGACAAAATAACGCCGCCAGCGTTCAGTTACCAAGTCAATTTCCCTCGTCTAGAATTGGTTTTAAGCGGCGTGTATAGCAACGAAATCGAAGAGATTGAACACGGTATTAGTAAGGTCAACATCTTATCTGGTGATGCGCTTTATATACCCCCGAACTGCTGGAATAAACCCGATTGGCAAGAGAGCTGTTCGGTCTTGAGTTTGCTATTTGGCCGTCGTCAAATGGGGTTTAGTTTGGTCAGTAAACACAAAGGCGAGAGTGGTTTTTATGATGTTCAGAAACACAGTATCCCAACGCGTACTGGGCACGCGATTGATCACATGCTCGAAGGGCTAAATGCATTAGCACGTGAGCCTCAGAAAAGCCCAATGGACGAACATTTGTTGTTTGCTCTGTTGAGTTACAGCGCCACAATGCTTGATCAACCGACCGCTTCTCCTAAAAAGCGCAGTGAAGATTTATATCAAGGCATCTGCATCTATATCCAAGAAAATTTTCATCGCAATATTTGCCGTGACAGCATCGCACAGCGGTTTAATATCTCTGCCAACCATTTATCGCGCATGTTTCGCCAACAAGGACACATGACTCTTGCTGATTACATCACTTGGGTAAGAATTGAACGGGCAAAATTTATGTTGAAGAAATACACCTTTCGTTTAGCCGAAGTGGCCACGCGCTGTGGATTTCAAGATGTGAATTATTTTTTCCGCGTATTTAAAAGCAAAGCGGGTATGACTCCATCTGAATATCGAACTCTGTCGCAATAAAGCTATTCATTTTGTATTGGGTCGCACGGCTTAGCCATCACGTGCAGCAAAATGGCTTTAAGGGTTTCTTCTCTTTTTGCCGTAAGTAGCCATTGACGATGTTCCTCTTCCAGCAACCAACGAGTTAACTGCGTGACCGGTTTAATTACGGTTCGCGGCGCTGATGTCGGCAGTAATAAGGTGATGATCAGCGACACATCGCCGGATTTTTCTGACCATGATAGCGGGTTTGCTAACCAGTGAACCGCCAGTGTTGGCTGGGCAACTCGTGCGTGAATGACATGGGGTAGTGCTATTCCACGGCCAATAATGGTCGGGGAGATGGCTTCTCTTTTTTCCAGCGCATACAAAATATCATGACAATGCGTGGGAATGATCTGCTTAGCAATCGTGTCGAGTGCCTCTGATTTGCTAACCACTGAGCCTAATGTGGCGTAATGCCACTGTAGCGAAAAAGGCAGTTGAAAAGCTAGGTGGGTGGCAAACGCCAATTCCGCTTTAGCATTTTGTTTGTGCGATGTTGAAATAAGCAGTGTGTGCTCGCGCAAATACTCTGTCATCACCATACAGGCCAACTCGGCGTCGAGCCCTTCAATGGCAATTTGGCATACATCTCCCGGGTTTGAACCAAGGCTTAACACTTGCAGTGTATGGTTAAGCATTGCCTTGTTGTCACGCGTGATGTTAAACAGCACCACCACCGAGCGAAAATGGCGGTTGAGATCTTTCAATTCATTTAATTGCCAGCTGACTAGACCGCCTGCTTTTAAAACAAACGTGATGCGCGTTGTGATCATCGGCGGTTACAAATGACGATCTAAAACAGATTGCACGTTCGTCAACACTTCTTCAATGGACACCTGAACCGTTTTGCAACCAACAAAACGTTCACGCTGTTCAATGTCGATATCTGAAGCGATGAGGATCAGATCCGCGTTGACAATATCTGCCACTGTCAGTGGGTTCTCGACACCCATTGCGCCTTGGGTTTCGACTTTGATTGAGATATTACGCTTATTCGCTTCTTTTTTGAGTGCGTCTGCGGCCATATAGGTGTGCGCGATGCCTGTTGGACAAGCGGTTACTGCGATAATTTTCATAACGAAAGATAATAGAGAAATGATGAGTGAGTATAAGGAGGATGAAAGCGTGACTCAACCGAAGTTTACGCTAAGCCAGCACCCTAATGGCTGTAGCACTCAGGCTACTCGGCTTTGCACATAAACTTTGCACTGGCCGTAGAATAGGGAAGCCCATCATAAAAAATGGTGCTGCACAGATAGTAAATGTGACGTTTTTGTTTGATAAGATGCGCTTCGACTTGCAACGGTACATTCAGTGGAATAGGGTGCAGATAACGTACGTTTAGCTCTGCCGTCATCGCATAAATGCACTGTGCAAACAGACAATGCGTCATGGC
>NZ_CAWNTB010000052.1:0-6963 GCF_963877065.1 Vibrio sp. V01_P9A10T6 | reverse complement strand
ATCATAGACACATGGTGTTACACATTCTTTAACATCTAAGTGACTATTTTTATTAAAATTTACACAAAACAAATACGATACAGGGCTTGCTTTTTAGCTCATTCAGCCCCATAAATGTACAAACAAACATAAACCCTTACGAGGAAGATTATGAACAGCCCTATGTTTACTCGCTCAGCTAGCTTAGAGAGCACACTACAAACTAATAAAGTGTTGAAGAATACTTACTTCTTGCTTTCAATGACTCTTATCACTAGTGCTATTGCTGCGATGGCAACAATGGCAATGCAGATTTCACCATTCATGGCACTCGCTATGCAGTTGGGAGCAATCGGTATTCTATTCTTCGTGATGCCTAAAGCCATTAACTCTTCTTCTGGTATAGTGTGGACATTTGTGTTCACCACATTAATGGGCGGTGCTCTGGGACCAATGCTTAATCACTATGCGGCAATCCCGAATGGCTCTAGCATTATTGCTCAAGCACTCGGTCTTACTGGCCTTGTTTTTATGGGCTTATCCGCTTATACCATTACGACTAAAAAAGACTTTTCGTTCATGAGAAGTTTTTTAATGGCAGGCCTCATTATTGTCATCGTTGCAGCAATTATTAATATTTTTGTTGGTTCTACCGTTGGCCAACTTGCGATCAGCAGCATCGCGGCGCTCGTGTTTTCTGGCTTTATCCTATTTGACACAAGCCGCATCGTACGAGGTGAAGAGACAAACTACATTAGTGCTACCATCTCAATGTATCTAAATATTCTGAACTTGTTCACAAGCTTATTGGCTATTTTAGGCATTATGAACGACGACTAATTTACGTCGACATTTTGTCCAAACGAGCCCGCAAGCCACAGCTTGCGGGCTTTTTGCTTTCTAAACAGTTGAGATCACACATTCACTACGCTACCCTAAACGCGGATTTTTAATCGAGTAATAAAGATGTTTGAATACAATGGTAAAACCGTCGAAACTGATGCTCAGGGTTACCTCCTAGACCATACCCAATGGGAAGAAGGAATGATCCAGACGCTGGCCAGTCAGGAAGATATCGAGTTAACAGACGCTCATCTAGAAGTCATTTTGTTCGTGCGCCACTTTTATGAAGAGTTTAATACTTCACCCGCAGTGCGTATGTTAGTCAAAGCGATGGAAAAAGCGCATGGTCCGGAAAAAGGCAATAGCAAATATCTGTTCAAACTCTTTAAAAAAGGCCCGGCCAAACAAGCAACTAAACTTGCTGGGTTACCAAAACCTGCCAAATGCTTGTAGTGTGAAACTAAGCCCCCAAGCAACTTAACCATACAAAGCACAAAGCGGTGCTACTTTTAAAGTATTTCGAATCCGCTATATTTTTCAGTATAAGAAAGAAGTGATTCACGCAACACAGACATTACTTTCGCCGTTTTGGGGCCTTGTTGAAGCCACTGATAAAACTGCTCCAAATTTTCACTATTTCCAATGGCGATGACTTCAACCTCGCCGTTATGTAAATTTTTAGCATAGCCTGTTAAGCCTAGCTTTAGTCCTTGATGAGCGGTGTGATAACGAAAACCAACCCCTTGGACCCTGCCTGTCACGATAAACTTGTCGCACTGTTGAGCCATTTGGATACCTCACTCTATGTTTAAACACTCAATCATTTTATCTACTAAAACGTGTCCTTCACCATAATGAAAGAAACGGTAGTGGATTAATTTGATGTACATCCCACAGATACTCTCCTCAAACAATTTCCTTTATTTACGTTTGAAGCTCGCTCTTTGTTTGCTTTCCACAACCTTTTCTATGAAAATACGCCCCCATTTTGAATATTCATCGAGTAATGTATGACAGCTGCAATCTATCTAGTCAAAGGCCGTGAAAAATCTTTGCGCCGTAAACATCCATGGGTTTTTTCCCGAGGGATCAACAAGGTAGAAGGTGAGCCTAGCCTTGGAGAAACTGTCGACGTTTATGCTCATGATAATCAGTGGTTGGCAAAAGCAGCCTATTCACCTACCTCTCAAATTCGTGCTCGCGTTTGGAGCTTTGAGAAACAGGAGATCAATGTCGATTTCTTTGTGAAACGAATCGAAGATGCACTGTTAGTCCGCCAGGATATTATTGAACGAGATGGTCTTACGGGCTTTAGGCTGATTGCGGCAGAATCTGATGGGCTGCCAGGAATTACTATCGATAAGTATCAAGATTATCTAGTATGCCAACTGCTTAGCGCAGGAGCTGAATACCATAAAACGAATATTGTTACAGCGCTGACAATCGTTTTCCCAGAGTGCCATGTTTACGAACGTTCAGATGTTGCCGTTCGTAAAAAAGAAGGTTTGGAAGAGCGCATGGGCGTGCTGCATGGCGATGAGCCGCCAAAATCGGTCATTATCGAAGAAAATGGCGTAAAAATTAGCGTCGATATTGTTGGTGGACACAAAACAGGCTTTTACCTAGACCAACGTGACAGCCGCCAGAAATCGATAAAATATGTAAAGGATAAAGATGTCCTTAACTGCTTTTGTTATACCGGAGGCTTCGGTTTGTACGCTCTTAAAGGCGGTGCCAAACGTGTAATTAATGCCGACGTCTCACAACCTGCATTAGATACCGCCAAATACAATGCAGAGATCAATCAATTCGATATCTCCAAAAAACGCGCTGTATTTTTAAATGCCGATGTTTTCAAATTATTGCGAGAATACCGTGATCAAGGAACGCTGTTTGATGTGGTGATCATGGATCCACCTAAGTTCGTATCGAGTAAAAATAACCTGACCTCTGGTGCAAATGGTTATAAAGACATCAATATGTTGGCAATGCAAATTTTAAAACCCGGTGGCACTTTACTCACTTATTCATGCTCTGGCCTTATGGGCACCGATCTCTTCCAAAAAATCATTGCGGACGCGGCGCTTGATGCAGGTCGCAGCGTTAAATTTGTTGAAAGGTTCGAGCAAGCCGCTGACCACTTGACAGATTCAGCCTACCCTGAAGGGTTTTATCTAAAAGGGTTCGCTTGTAAGGTGTTGTAAGCCGTATTTATAGACAGCAAGAAAAACCGGAGCTCTTATCAAGCTCCGGTTTTCGTTATTTTAGTCCTTTAAATGGTTTAGGTTATCCATCAAGCTACTGGTGATATCCGCAGCTGACGCACCATCAAAGTCCACGGTCAATGTTTGACCCGACTTGACAATCGTTAGGTGCGATTCATGTTCATTTCCTGTAACACGGATAGATACATCGTCCACAACACCTTGATGATCTGCACTACTCAGCCCATCAAGTAATACTGTGATCTCGTCTTTGGACATGTCTTCGAACAAATCAGAGAAATCTAACGAATCCCCTTCCGAACGATGGAAGTCAGTAACGCGGTCAGTCGCGGTTTCCATCTCAACCCATTTAAAGATATCTGCACCATCACCACCAGTAAGGATATCATTGCCTAAGCCGCCAATTAGAACATCATTCCCAGCACCACCATCTAGAATATCATTACCAGTACCACCGCGAAGGCCATCGTTCCCTTCGCCACCGTAGATATAGTCATTACCCGAGCCTCCAAAGACGAGATCTGTACCTCCTTGGCCGAATATACGATCATCGCCACCACCGCCATGAGCTATATCGACGTAAGCATTACTAGCTCCCGGGATATTGAGTGCGCTGTCTTCGTTATTGGCATCTTGTAGCCAAGAGCCATCAAGCCCAGTCCCAAAACGATCCAAAAGATCGGAAGCCGCCATCTCTTTTAGATGAGCCTGTGTATGATTATCCAAGCCGTCAACATGACTATCACCAAGATAAATAATGTCATCTCCTTTTCCGAGATAGACATAATCACCACCATCGCCTACATCCACGACTAAACCTTTTTCAACATGATCGTGATAAGTCACCGACGATGAACCGGCACCCGATGTTGACCACTGCACTTTTTGATTTGACGTAGTGGTATCGTATAGCTGTATCGAATCAATGCTATTTCCTTCAGCTTTAATGTCGTGCCCAACAACAAATGTTAGTGAACTTGAGCTTGTATCCCCATCGTTATCTTTTAATGTATAGTCGAAAACCAATTGGGTATCCGATGAAATAGTTGCCCCAAAGAACTGGTAACTGCCATCATCCAAATCAATAATTAATGAGTGTTTATCATTAATATAAATTGACAAAGTATTGGTTGTAGGATCAAAACTATGGGTCAGAGATGAAGATGTCCCCATAACTGATATCGATTGGCCATCGAATAAATAGGTAACATCGCTGATAGTAATACTCGCTATCACTCCCCCATCAGCTCCCATCCCATAACCATCAACAGGTACAAGAATATTCCCGCCGATAGGTTGAATGACAGATTGTAATAAAATAGGGGGAAGCTGAGTCACATCAGACACTACTATAGAGCCTGTATCTACATTTAAATGGCCATCATAAGCAACCTTATCTAATTCTCCTTGCGGAACATTATTCCCCATACCATAAGCAAGAGAGGTGATTTTGTTTTCTTGTAAATGACTAACCCAACTATCAAGCTCATCTTTCTCTATGGTGTTAAAGTTTTTCACACCATTTTTCCAATCGTATCCTTCGGGTACACCATCAGATAAGAAATAGCTCACATTGCTAGCGCCACTTAATGGCTCACCATAACCGAGACCAGACCATTGATTCTGTGCCAATTCAATAGCGTGATCATAATCTGTACCTCCAGAAGCCGTTAGGCCCATTATGTAGTTTTTGGCTTGTTCAACCGTCATCCAGTAAGAGGAACCATTATGGTAAGGAGAAGCTGTTGCATTAAATAACAGTAATTGGACCTGAGTCTGACCAATAGCTTGGTATTGATCTAATAACTGTACCGCTGATTCTTTCATCACTTGAAGACGAGTTTTACCGTTGCCAGCCTCCCAAGCCATAGAACCCGACACGTCTAAAATCAACTGAACATTGGCGCCTTGTTTAGTCTCTGATTCTAAGACATGCAAAATGTCTCTTGCTAACGGCGCATCATCTTCAATGACGAGAGTAACAACACCAGTACCGATTGCTCCTGCCGCATTTTTCGCTTCAAGTGGGATCTCGATAGCTAAATGATCTTCACTTGCCTTATCTGGATGATCGATAGGTGCATGTAACACACTATTTACTTTACCTTGATCATCTAACGCAAACTCGACAACCTTATTACCATTTGCAGAACCAGTGAGCATCTGTTTATCTGGCGATAATGACCAAGTGATCGCGACACCATTAGATGTGTATCGATCAGTCGGTAGACCAATGGACAATTGAGTAACGTTGGAAAGACTTAACTGACCATCAACTGAAGCTTGGTTAGTCGTGTCTTGTGAACCAGTGACGGATTCGTCATCTACTATGCCGCCTTGTAATCCTTCTTCAGAAACATTGAGCGTCAATTCACCAATAACCGGTGGAGACACAGGCTTAACCGCAAAACCAAGCACAGCACTGTCACCATCGGCATCAGTAACTTTCACTTGGAAATCAATGTCTCCATCACCTAGCGGCGATTGTATATTTTGATACTGGTAAAACTCCCATTTTCCCGTTGTCGGTGTAAACTCGAGTTTGAAGACTAAATGCCCTTCTGCATCTTTACCAGTAAGAGTATTTGCTCCTACTAACCCAACAGTAATGTCAGAGCCAGTAACCGTTTTGAGTGTCGCAGATTCATCCAGGCCAACTAATTGCAGTGCCCCTCGGCCATCGGCCCCCCATTGCGGTTCAACGACACCAGAACCATAAGCAATTGGCTGCGGCGCATCCGAACCAAGAAACTCGATATTTTTAACGGTAAAGTCACTATTATCTTTATGATTGAACGAGTTACCATTATCAGTAGCTTTGATAACCATCGTATCAAAGCCACCCTGCTGCACAGAAAAGTCTTTAGCGTAATCTCCACGGTTTTCATCAGAGGTAAAACTTTGAGTTGCAATCAGCTTTCCATCTCGCCAAAACTCAACAATCCCGCTTTCGCCTTCACCGCCAAACATTTTGCTGAACTCAATTTTCGCACCATAAGCTACCGTGTTAGGATCGAGTTTAATAACCAACTCTTCGGATGCAGAACTGCCATCTGAAAACTTACGAAAATCAACTTCATTAGCAAGATTATGGTACGGAGAACCCTTACTACTAACGCCGATACCTTCGCTGTCACCATTAATATTTGCACTAACCAAAGTGGACGATAAAGCTGAAGAGAAGCCTTTTGCAGTAATCGTAAATTGACCACCATTAATAGTAGTCCTATCACCACGGTAACTCGTTAGATCAAACTGGCCAATTAACACATCAGGAATATCAGTTACTGTGGCAGCAACTGGCTCCATCACATGATTGCTAGGTGCATCGTCTTCAATGATGATCGATAATTTGCTTTCCGTTGTGGCTTGCCCATCTGAAACAAATACGCCGAGATCTAAACTCAGTGTATCTTCTTGGGAGCCATCTGGATGGTCGACAGGGCTGAGTAAAGTGACCGTATAGTTCCACTCGCCCTTGCCACTAGCATTAGGAGCAGTAAGCTCGATTTCAATAACGGATTTAGAATCACTACCAGATGTAGAGCCTATCAGCTTGTGATTTTGAGCATCCCATTCCCAAACGACTTCCATACCTCCCGACGTGATGCCCTCCGGTCCCGAAAGAGTGATCCCTACGGAATCGCTATCTACATCATCAATTGTGATGCTGCCAGATGCCTTAACTGCGTCGCTTGTATCTGAGGATCCAATATCATCTTGAAGTCCACCAGATAAGCCTTCCTCGGAGAGAGGAGCAATGCTTGAGATTGCGATCGTCGCCGCATCATTCGTGCCATTGATGGTCACTTTCACGACTTGCGGTGTGCCGTCTACCGACGTCACCGTGAAGCTTTCGACTTTGCTGTCGCCAACATTCATCTCATTGAACGCACTGTTCGCCACGAACGTCCAC
>NZ_CAWNTB010000051.1:0-7143 GCF_963877065.1 Vibrio sp. V01_P9A10T6 | reverse complement strand
ATAATAGATAGATACAGTATGCTACATCCGATAGCACTTTTTAATAAGATGAGAGTCAACTCAAGCTATCGACATTTTTATTATCTCATTATTAACTATTAGGTTACTCACTTTATGAAACCAGGCCGTACAGGAATAAGTCGTTTATTTTACGCTACAGGTTATTCAATGAAAGGCCTTCAGGCTGCATGGAAAAATGAAGCCGCCTTTAGGCAAGAAATCGTCGCTTCTATCATTCTAATTGCGATCACTTTTTCCTTTCCGGTCAATGAATTAGAACAGTTAATGATGATCGGTAGCTTAGTGCTGATTGTCATCGTTGAGCTTATGAATTCAGCCGTGGAAGCTGTAGTTGATCGCGTAGGTAGTGAGTGGCATGAGCTCAGTGGCCGTGCGAAGGATATAGGATCAGCTGCGGTTTTGATTGCACTACTTTTTGCTGCATTTACATGGATTTTTATTTTGGTACGCTAAATGAAGTGAGCGTTTGAAAATTATTCGTTTTCTTACGTCGGTATTAGTTTTCTCCTAGCGCTATATTTTGCCACCGCCGTTAACTTGCTTGTTTATTCTGTAGTCGCAGAGTAAATGCTGTTCAAAAAAAGCGCCCCAACCGGAGCGCTTCAACTTCAATATTCGATTATTCCCAATCAAGGATAACTTTGCCAGAAAGCCCGCTACGCATAGCATCGAAGCCCGTTTGGAAGTCATCAATTTTGTAATGGTGAGTGATGATAGGCGTTAGATCGAGACCAGATTGGATCAGGCTCGCCATCTTATACCAAGTTTCGAACATATCAGGTACAAGTGCACTATTTATCTTTTCAATCAGACAGTTATAAATGCAGATATTATCCATGGGGCGAAATTGGGGCTAATTATCCAGAGCGTAAAAAATGACGACACCTAGCAATAAATGCATACATTTCAATTACAAATTGTCTCCAGCGCAAACTTTTCTATACTTGTTACTCTTTACTCATTGATAATGAGAAAAGTTATTTTTTAGCTTAGGTTTAAAGGAGATAAGCCACTATGCCTCAGTTGGTCAAACTAATTACTGTTATATCGTTGTTCGCTTTAACGGCATGTTCAACCCACTACTTCATTACAACAACAGGTTCACCAGCCAATTCGAACGAAAGAGAAACCATCGCAATGTTCCTAGACGGAACTGACAATAACTTGAACGCCGATACTAACGTATCTCGCATCTATAATAAGGTTAAGGGCTATGATATGGATCATCTGCATACCTATTATGGAGAGGGCGTTGGCGTAGGCTTTAGATACATCGGTGCAGGTACTGGATGGGGATTTGATGATGACGTTGCGGAAGCATATGCATTCTTGACAAAATTCTACAAAAGTAACAACACCGACATTTATATTTTTGGATTTAGCCGCGGAGCATATACAGCTAGAGTTTTAAACGGAATGGTATATAGCCTTGGAATATATGATTTCTCATCCCTTTCAAGCTCAGAAAGAATCAAGAAGTCCAAACAGCTATATGAAATCTATAAGCAAGAGACAAAGATACATTTCGATGAAGACGGGGCCACTCTAATTGGTCTCAACCCAAATGATAGTCGACAAGGCAACCAGTGCCGAGAAAGTGACGTCTTAAATATTTGGGAAGATATTGATGAAAAAACTGATCTAGCCCCTCCGACATGTGACGACATGGCTGTATCTATCAAATTCATGGGACTGTTTGATACCGTAGAAGCACTTGGAATTGTTCCTACCGGCAGAGCTATTAAAAGAAAGTTGGGGGATACGAATCAAAAACCTAATGTTTCTCTACCCAACAAACGTTACATCGATCAAGTGTGTAATGTAGAAACCATCTACCATGCATTATCACTAGACGATAACAGAGGACACCTTTTTGTCCCTATCAGCATTGATACACCTGACACTAAATGGCGTTGTCGCAATCAAAATACATCAATAAATGAAGTGTGGTTTGCAGGAGCTCACTCGGATGTGGGTGGTGGATACTTGTCCACAGACCATAATGGTAAATCTTTAGAATACTTAGATCTTAGGTTGTCTGGTTATGCAGCAAACTGGATGCTTTCCTACCTGAAGCAAAATGGGCTCATGAGCTCAGCTGCCTTGTTTCCTGAGTACATAAAAGCCGACCTACACGATGCTCAGAATGGAAGTTCAATGTATGAAGAATTCTCTCGTGATAGAGTTTTTTCAGAATATGCTTCCATTCTAAAGGGAAAAAAATTCAAAGTTCACCCTAGCGCCATCGAAAGAATTGGATTAAACAACTATACAGTCTCAAGCACAAATAAACCTTACCCGCGCTTAGTAAGCTACGGACATTTTAATGATTATGGATTCGATTCTAAATGGTATGAAAGCGAAACTTTTGCTCCTTGCTTTGAAACAGTTGAAACACAAAAAGACAAGGGAAAAGTAACGACATTGATATTTAAGCCAGATAACACGCAATGTAATATCGAAAAATGGCAACCGGAAGAAATTGATACCGTTGCAATCACACCAATTGAAACAGATTATTGAACATTATTTGGTTTAGTAAAATTGAGCTGCAAGGGGTTTTCTTATCAAAAGAGAACCTCTAATTTTGGTTGAATTAAATAGATAGTGGGCATTGTTCTAATTAGTCGGCTTATTTCGATTCACAATCAATATCGATAGATAAACCGGAACGTGGTGTTAACTGTTTGGTGATCTGTTTAATACACCAAGTGCGGTCGCTAATTTCAGAACGCCAACCTTCAGGTTTGACATGTCCTTCTGCGAAGGCTTTCACCAGTTGGTGAGTCGCTTCAGTTGAAAAACTGAAGGTATCGGCTCCTTCTGTGAGAGCTTTCGCATCTGCAGCCGCTTGAGCTTCTTCCTGACTCGGGTACTAATAGAGGATCTGAAATGATGGCTCTCCACTGCCAGAACGGACTACTCCGGTTTCACCTGTATTTGGATTCTGCCATTTAGCCACGGCACTGGCCGCTTCCGTTCGGCTGTTAGAATTGAACTGATAGTTGCTGCAGCTAGACTTGTAAATGGTATGCACAGGCAAAGTCTTAGTGCCCGATGCATTTTTACCTTCACCCATTTTCAAGAACTGCCAGTTTCCATCTGAAACTTTACTCACCGCACCATACTGACGAGCAAGGCGCGTCATCAACGCCATGTCCGACTCGGAGGTTTGGTCGATATGCTCAAGTTTGATTGAAGCAAGTTCTGCATTACAAATGGCATTGAGATTGTTTCGTGCTGCTAAGGTTTTAAGCAACTCATCAATAGTGATGTCATCCCAACTTTGCGTTTTCTGAGTCTGAATACTGGTACCCAACTCTTTACCACCCAAAGGAACGGAAGTGGCCGTGATGGTCACCACGGACGGAAACCCGCTTTCACCAATCCCGTTTACGTAAAAAGTTCCCTGGTTGTAAAGTCGGTTATTAAACCCTAACGATACCTTTAACGCCGCTTTCTTGGTTGGTAACTTCCCTATTTTGCTTCCATCCAGTTTAATGGTCAGCGTATCCGCTTTCTCACCACTGACATAGGTAATCGTCAACTCAGAAAATGACTGAGCAATAGCAGCGGTGATGTCTTTGCCATTTGCCTCAATCTTAAACTGAGGAAGGTATGTCATTAGATCCATAACACATCCTCGTCTTTTTCTGCCGGTGTGTAGTGGGAAATGGCTTAAGGAATCGAATAAGAAAGAGTCCGATAGGGTGTAGAAAGAGTTACAAAAGGTCAAAAAACAATAAACATTATTACTGACATTTTGTTAGTAAAAGGCCAAATAAACCAAACATTTAGGTCTAGCGTAGTATTTTTACTATGCAATTTGTGGTTCCGACAACCCTAACTCTTTGTTAAATAAAACTATTGCCTCTTGAGAACCTACTTTAAATGAAAAAATAACGTCATCACCCCAAATAAACCGAAAAGTTTCATAAGCTAATTTAGCAACCTCTTGATATCCATTTTCGAAGCTAGGCAAATCAAGTAAATCCGGATAACCGTCTTCTGTTAGGTGGGCTATGTAACGATTACGATGAAGCGTTTTTAAAGCATTAATCGACCTACGAAAAGCTTTTAGTTTGAGGTTCAACTCATTTTGTTCTGAGGCTGACAATTTACTTTTGACTAAAACTTTCTTCGCCGCATGAAAAGAAACCTTAGATTTATCTTCATCCAACTTACAAAGATGCAGGATTATTTCATTAGAGAGCGCTCGTAATGCAATTGCTTCTTCAAGTAAAAAATATCTGGTCGCTTTACGGAACCTATACGGGAACGCTTTAAATTTTGTTTTGTAGGCGTACAAACTCAAACACATTTGAAACATTTCATCTTTCAAAGGATAAAAATCTTTCTTCATTTCACTTTTAAGCATTTTACAAATTATCTCAGCTACCACGATTTTATAAACAATTCACTCGAATAAAGTTAATTAGTGCCTCCAAGTACCTGTACCCCATAATACCAGTAGCAATTACTACAGGGCTCCAAACGATGTACCACAGTTTTATTAATAAGTTTTTTATTCGAGTGTGCTCTTCATTCAAAGCTGTAACAGCTTCATTTAACTTTGTCTGTAAATCGACTGGATAAGCTGTTTTCTGGTTCTCTAACGCATCAAATGCGATTCCTTTGGCGTGGTCGATACGCTCTAACTGCTTAATTTGGTTAGTTACTAAACTCGACATTAGCCAAGATGCAGTACAAACAGAAAACAAAACTACTAATTCAACTATCAAAGTAATATCTGATTTAAACAGTCCAAGTAGAGCAACAAAAGACACTGGCAAGCCAAAAAGTTTACCAGCAATATCACCTAGTATTTTGGAGTATTGCTCTGCAACTTTAAATTCTTCGTCTGATACTTCTTTTCTAGCCTTGTGAAAAGCAAACCCGCTCAGGTACGTTTCTAGGTTGCGCTGGTATGAAACTAAAAATTCAGACCAATTCATAACCAGATGAACGAATAGTTCCATCTGCGACAAATGTTTGAGCTGACCAAGAAACTCAATTATTGATACTCGAAAAAAGGCTTTTTCTTTTCCTACTGTCGGACTAACTTTCTCTTTTGGAGAATGAAATGACTCAATCAAGGTCACATCAAGTAATGGTTGCTCCAACATAGCTAGATTGATTGTCGGCTTGATAACTACAGGCTTTGCCGTAATGATTTCACTTTCGTCTATAAATACGAAGTTATTGTTCTTGCCATCTTGCTGCTTTGCATCGTGATAATGTGCGAGTTCACCCAATCCTTTGATTAAGCTGCATAAGTTAAACAAATTTTGATATTTATTTGATAGCTTCTGCTGTTCCAGAGAATAAAAGTCATCAGCTACGATATAAAACTCATCTGGATATTCACCATTAAGAAGAGTTTTCGCGTCAGACAGCATTTCTTCAAGCGTTCTATAGGCAAAGAACTCACCATTAGTCGGTATCTGTAATTCAAGATCTATTTGTGAACCATCAGGTAATAAGTCTTTGATATCAGGGTCAGCGTCTACGTCTACCCCATCAGCACGGATCGCTTGAAGCAATGCTATGTTTTCTTCACTACGGGCACACTCTAGTACCACCGTTTTGTCCTCAGAAAACGGTGGTTTGTTGTTCAACCTGTAGAATTCAACAAAATTCTTTAGTTTCACTTGATTAGATCTTTATCTCGTAATGTTTCTTCAATTTCAGCTTGCAGCTCTACCGAAAGCTTGGTTATGGTCAAAGTACCATTGTGGTACTTTATTTCTGCATTATCATTTATACCGATAGCATTTCGGTTCACTTTTAATGTCCAGTTTGAACTTTCCAACTTCTGATACTTAGCTTTACCAACTTCCGTTTTGTTTGCTGCAAATTCAATTGGTACACCGTTTTTCTCACCATTTAGTCGTTGAAATAGACGTTCAGATAACTCATCGGCTTTTTCAGGGTCGTCAGCAGGAAAATACTGCCTTGCCAATACTTCAATTTCAGCTAATTTGGCACTTTTCTTAGAATCAATACATTCATTGAGATAGCGAAGGATATCGTTCTTTATCTTTTTTGCATCTCTTTTATCAAGTGAAGGCTCTTCTTTAAAAAACAATGGTATTTCTTGAATCACCATTTTGGTCGATGTTGCAGAAGCACTTCCCTTTGAACAACCTAAAGCCTCAATAAAATAACCAGCGGTAGACATATTGGTTGATGGGCTAACAAAGCTCAGATAGGTGATTTGGGCTTTATCATCAATATCAGCTTGCTGATATTCCATGTATCTCCCTTTGCTAATTCTTGCAGCCTGATGAAGCTTATTTAGATCTATGTGATCTAGCTCAGTAGGCAACAAATTATCTGATATGCGCAGTCCAGGTTTGTTCTTTAACATAGCAATCAAAAACGCACGACCAAACTCATTCTCATAATCAATGAACAATATGTAGCCACCAGAAGCTGGACCTTTTTTATCGCCTATCGACTCTTCTAGTTCCGTAATTGTCTTATTGCTGAATTCAATAAAATCGTCATTATTAGGGTTATCTAGTTTGCAATATGCGTCATATAGAGCAGGGAACTCACCGACTTTTTTCGTTTTAAATCGACCATACTGGGCTGCATTCGTTTTCTTTCCGTAGATAGACAGCGCACCTGTTACCAGCTTTATTACATTTTCGTCATCATTAGGAAGTACGTTCTTCCGCATGTTCGACTCTTTAATTTCTTTGTGCTGTTCTTTTACTAGCTCATGGATGATGACGTGATGAATTTTTAGTGCCATTTATTTTTAGCCTTCTAAAGTTGTATGGAAAAAATATACATGAATTAGAAAACGTTAGTAACTTGTCGACATCAAACATTTGGATGTAACTTGATTTACTTTTTGTGGTTTTGTCTGCGAGCAGAGACTCTTAGTCGTGTAGATGTTAGAAAAATAGATGGGACCAAAATGGGACCATTCGTGGGGCTAAATAGGGCTATTTCTTCCATTTCATGATTTCTAGCCACAAACAAAAAGCGCCCCAACCGGAGCGCTTCAGAATTAATATTCGATTATTCCCAATCAAGGATAACTTTACCGGAAGCCCCGCTACGCATAGCATCGAAGCCCGTTTGGAAGTCATCAATTTTGTAATGGTGAGT
>NZ_CAWNTB010000050.1:0-7174 GCF_963877065.1 Vibrio sp. V01_P9A10T6 | reverse complement strand
CCTTCACGGATCGCGAAACGTAGACCTTCATCCATCGCGATTGGAGCGATTAGCTCTACAACCATTTGGATGTTGTCACCTGGCATTACCATCTCTACGCCTTCTGGTAGAGAGATATCGCCTGTTACGTCCGTTGTACGGAAGTAGAACTGTGGACGGTAGCCTTTGAAGAACGGAGTATGACGGCCGCCTTCATCTTTAGACAATACGTACACTTCTGACTCGAACTTAGTGTGTGGAGTGATTGAACCTGGTTTCGCTAGTACTTGACCACGTTCTACTTCATCACGCTTAGTACCACGTAGAAGTGCACCAACGTTCTCACCTGCACGACCTTCGTCAAGCAGCTTACGGAACATCTCAACACCTGTACAAGTCGTTGTGATTGTGTCTTTGATACCAATGATCGCAACTTCGTCACCTACACGTAGGATACCGCGCTCGATACGGCCAGTTACTACTGTACCACGACCTTGGATTGAGAATACGTCTTCGATTGGTAGTAGGAATGCTTGGTCTACTGCACGCTCAGGCTCTGGAATGTAAGTGTCTAGCGCTTCAGCAAGTTCAATGATTTTCGCTTCCCACTGCTCTTCGCCGTTTAGTGCGCCTAGTGCAGAACCTTGGATAACTGGTAGGTCATCACCTGGGAAATCGTACTCAGATAGAAGCTCACGAACTTCCATTTCTACTAGCTCTAGAAGCTCTTCATCATCAACCATGTCACATTTGTTCATGAATACGATGATGTAAGGAATACCAACTTGGCGACCAAGTAGGATGTGCTCACGAGTTTGTGGCATTGGGCCATCTGTTGCAGCAACAACTAGGATACCGCCGTCCATTTGCGCAGCACCTGTGATCATGTTTTTAACATAGTCAGCGTGTCCTGGGCAGTCTACGTGTGCGTAGTGGCGTGCTGGTGTATCGTACTCTACGTGAGAAGTATTGATTGTAATACCGCGCTCGCGCTCTTCTGGAGCGTTATCGATAGATGCGAAGTCTTTCGCTTCACCACCGTACACTTTTGCAAGTGTAGTACAGATAGCAGCAGTTAGAGTTGTTTTACCGTGGTCAACGTGGCCGATAGTACCAACGTTTACGTGCGGTTTCGTACGTTCAAATTTTGCTTTAGACATGAGTTGTCCCTCTAGGTACGGATTTAGGTGGCTTTGATGACCACGCAACCAAAATTATTGGTAAGGAGTATATATCAAAAGGAGATAATTGCTTGGAGAGCTGGTGCTGATACCCAGAGTTGAACTGGGGACCTCACCCTTACCAAGGGTGCGCTCTACCGACTGAGCTATATCAGCACTCAAAAATTGGAGCGGGCAGCGGGAATCGAACCCGCATCATCAGCTTGGAAGGCTGAGGTAATAGCCATTATACGATGCCCGCACACGTAACTCTGAGAGCTATTTCCTTAAGAATATGGTGGAGGGGGACGGATTCGAACCATCGAAGGCGGAGCCGGCAGATTTACAGTCTGCTCCCTTTGGCCACTCGGGAACCCCTCCAAATTTTTTCTTCATTCTTTCGAAAAAGAATGGTGCCGACTACCGGAATCGAACTGGTGACCTACTGATTACAAGTCAGTTGCTCTACCTACTGAGCTAAGTCGGCATAAGTGGAGCGCATTCTATTGAATGATGCTCAGCCTTGCAAGCCTAAATATTAAAAAAAAACCAATTTTCCATAAATCTCGCCTGTTCGTTGCTTTTTCAAGCAAAATGCGTTTTCTCACTCAATTCTATCGTTTAAGGCATTTCCATTCTTTTCACCTTAATGTATGTTTCATCCTCTTCTTTTTTCTGTCATTCATCGTTAGGTATTTTATGGGTCCTTATATCTCTTTTGATCGCAATCAATGGGCCGAGCTACGTAACTCTGTCCCAATGACTCTCTCTGAGGCTGACTTAAAAGAGCTACAAGGTATTAATGAAAACCTAACGATGAAAGAAACGGCTGAGATTTATCTGCCTTTGGCTCGCTTACTTAATTTATACGTGGCCGCCAGACAAAGCCGAAATGCGGTTTTGCATCAATTTCTCGGTAATACCGATATATCGCCTCCTTTTATCATTGGCATCGCAGGAAGTGTCGCCGTTGGGAAAAGTACTACGGCGCGTTTGTTAAAAGCGCTTCTTTCACGCTGGGAGAATCATCCCAAAGTTGAACTGATCACGACAGATGGGTTTCTTTTTCCCAACAAAATTCTTAATGAAAGAGGAATTATGGGGAAAAAGGGGTTTCCTGAATCTTATGATATGAAACGTCTGGTACAGTTTGTGTCGGATGTTAAAGCAGGAAAAAGAAATGTAAGCGCGCCGATCTATTCACATCTTACTTACGACATCACCACTGAAGAGAAAGTCGTCGATAGGCCAGATGTGTTGATCATTGAAGGATTGAACGTCTTGCAAAGCGGCATGGATTATCCACACGATCCACATCGAGTGTTTATATCTGATTTCTTAGATTTCTCACTGTATGTCGATGCGGACAGTCAACTTATTGAAAAGTGGTATGTTGAACGCTTTATGAAGTTTCGTCACAGCGCCTTTAAGGAGACGGGATCGTACTTTAGCCACTACACAAAACTGTCTGAGCTAGAGGCGAGAGAAAAAGCTGAGAGCATTTGGCACTCGATCAACGGTAAAAATCTGCAACATAATATTTTACCGACCAAAGAGCGCGCTCAGTTAGTTTTGCGTAAAGGCCTCAATCATACCGTGGAAGAGATACTACTAAGAAAATAGTTTGGTAAAGCGGTTACTCTGCCTTGCGTAACGATATTTCGCCACCAATGTAACTCTCCATTCCATTCTCTGTTTCTAGCAACACTGCTCCATATTCGTTGATTCCGTGCACCACGCCATAGACCTCTTTGGGGCCCATAAGCAGTTTAACTTTTCGACCAATAAAGTTATCGAGTCGATTCCAGCGCGGTATAAAATCCTTCATCCCATAAAGCTCGTAATCACGTAGCGCTTGGTCTAATGATTGAATAAAGACAATAGCGAGCAAGTTCCTGTCTATTTTCAGACCGTCGGCTACCTGCGACAAACTTGCCCATGGCTGGTCAATGGATTGCTCATTTTCGGGCATGAAAATGTTCATTCCCATCCCAATCACTAAATGTGCCGCTGCGCCAGCCTGCCCTGTCATTTCTACTAAAATGCCCGCCAGCTTTCTATCCTGAAAATAGAGATCGTTCGGCCACTTAAGCTTTACACCGTCAAATCCGATGCTTGCTAGCGCTTCCACAATCGCGACCCCGACCACAAGGCTAAGCCCCATTGCGGCCGCCATCCCTGCGTCGAGTCGCCAGTACATGGAAACATAAAGATTGCTGCCAAAAGGCGATATCCACTGACGCCCACGCCGACCCCGTCCATTAGCCTGATACTCTGCTAAGCAAACGCTGCCCGAAGCAAGGTTATCTACACGTTCTAACAGGTATTGGTTGGTTGAATCGATAATGGGGAAAAGCTCGACAGGGTTACGCACGGCATTTTGGATCTGTGTCGCATCAAGTAGATTCAGTGATTGAGCAAGCTGATAGCCTTTGCCTTGGACGCGGAAAATATCAATTCCCCACTCTTGAATCCCTTTAATATGCTTACTGACTGCGGCGCGAGAAATACCAAGTTCTGCTCCTAGCAACTCACCAGAACAAAACTCGCCACTGGCCAGATGACGAAGTAATGATAGTTTGACACTGTGCTCTTTCACTTTAATTCCTTAGCAAGATGCTCAAGGTTCGTTTCACCAATCGCATCTAAAAATCGGACTTCATGCTCTAAAGATATCGAAAATTTATCCTGAACTGCTATGCAAACTTTAATCGCTAGTTGAATAACATCAAAGGCTGTAGCGCTACCTTTATTTACCAACACTAAAGCTTGCTTCGGATGCACTTGAGCATCACCTAAGCTATACCCTTTGAGCCCACACTGATCAATCAACCACCCAGCCGCTACTTTTCTGCCTTCTTCCACGGGGTAAGAAACAAGATCGGGATAACTCTCAAGAAGAGCCTGCCAATGTTCTAAACTAATAATTGGATTTTTAAAAAAGCTTCCTGCATTACCTAGCACCCGCGGATCGGGTAATTTGGCATTGCGAGTAGCGCATACCCGTGTATAAATATCAATAGCTTGGCAGGTGTGACTATCCAGTTCTTGCAAAGGTCCATAATTCAGTACGGGTTGCCATTGCTTCAATAGCTTTAGTCCTACCGCTACAACGATCGCGTTACTGTGCAAAGCGTGCTTAAAAATAGAATCACGATAACCAAATAGACATTGTTTGGCGCTCAGGCGCTTGACGGTTAAGGAGTCTAAACAGAGATAATCAACGTAATCACACACATCTTGAAACTCTACACCATAAGCGCCAATATTTTGGATAGGAGCAGAACCTGCACAACCAGGTATCAAAGCCAAATTTTCAAGACCTGCAATATTTTGCTTCACTGCCCATTCAACAAGTGAAGGCCAATCCTCACCACCAGAAACATGCAAATAATGGTAATTATCATCCTGCGTGTGCTGTAACCCTTTCAGTTGGTTGCTTAAAACCATTCCTTGAAAATCACAAGTAAAAAGGACATTGCTACCTTTTCCTAACATCAACTTAGGCAAAGTCTGCCATTCTGCGCTCTGGTAAATTTCCACCAAATCTTGCACAGAGAAAACTTCAGCTAATAATTGACAAGATTGTTCTAGGCCAAAAGTGTGGTATTTTTTTAAGCTCGCATTGGGATGTAATTGCATGGCATTCTATGGATAAATTAAACTCACGCCATTCTACAACAGATAACTATTCGAAGCAGGAAGAAATGTGGCAACTACAATTTGACATACTCCCCCCGATAAAACTTCCTTTGATCAAGCGAATGTACAAAGAACATTACCCTTCAGCAAAAGCTAGGAAAGATGAATTGTGCGTTATAGGCACGCTCGATGGGCAGATATCTGCTGTTGTCAGATTTAAAAATATTGATGTATATCGATTACTGACTGGCATGCTTGTGCTGCCAGAAAACCAAAAAAAAGGGATTGGGTCGCAGTTGCTCAATTATTGCAGCGAGAATATTCTCAATAATCAGGATTATTGCTTCGCATACGCTCATCTTGAGCCCTTTTATGCTCGTCATGGTTTTCACTCCATAATGACAGAAGAACTACCAATAGCTCTTATGCAACGGTTTGAGCGCTATGTATCCAGTGGTAAAGATCTCATTCCTATGAGATACCTAGGCTAGTATGACGAGAATGCGCGGCTTTTCTAGCAATTGAACCGTTGAATTTGGTAATATCCCCAGTTCGCAATTTTGCAAATAAGTAAGGTAAATCATCCAATATGATTGCTCATAGAAACCCATTCGAGCGATTGCCGACCATCGCACAATCACCGGATCATTTTGAAGTTTTATTTTCGGCAAAAGAATTTAAAAATCATCTGATCCAGTCGATCCGTCAGGCAAGTAAACGAATCTATCTTGTAGCGCTGTATTTAGAAGATGACGAAGCAGGCAGAGAAGTTTTAACGGAGCTATATAATGCCAAGCAAAGAAACCCTGGCTTAGATATTGCGATTTGCGTTGATTGGCATAGAGCGCAACGTGGATTAATTGGTGCGGCCGCTTCGGAAGGCAATGCTTCAATGTATCAAGAGTTCTCTCAGAACCACGAACACGCCATTCCCGTATACGGCATCCCCGTGCGAGGTCGCGAAGTTTTTGGTGTTTTACATCTCAAAGGTTTTATTGTCGACGACCAGGTGATCTATAGCGGAGCAAGCCTTAATAACGTTTATTTGCATCACAAAGAGCGCTATCGATTCGACCGCTATCACACCATCGACAATCAATCTCTTGCCGATAGCATGGTACAATTTATTCAGCAAAAAATGATAAGTCATCCTGCTGTCAATGACTTATCAAACACATCGAAACCAACGACGAAAGATATCAAAACTGACATTCGGCAATTTAGAGCCTCTCTAGCAACAGCAAACTATGAGTTTGAGTCACAGATCCCAACAGCCGATCAAGTTGCTTTGACGCCACTGGTAGGTATTGGAAAGCGTCGAAATAAACTCAACCACAATATTAACCAACTGATCGCTCATGCTAAAGATGAAGTCTTTATCTGCACTCCGTATTTCAATTTCCCAAAAAGTGTCGCTAAAGAAGTTAAGAAAGCATTGAAACGGGGTGTGAAAGTTCACATTGTCGTTGGCGATAAAACGGCAAACGACTTCTATATTTCCCCAGAGCAGACCTTCAAAACAATCGGCGGCTTACCTTATTTATATGAGCTTAATCTACGCCGTTTTGCCAAAGTAAATGAAGCCCATATTGCCAGTCGAAATCTTTCTATCCATCTCTGGAAACATGAAGAGAATAGCTTCCATCTAAAAGGCGTATGGGTGGATAAGCGCTACATGTTGATCACTGGTAATAACTTAAATCCAAGAGCATGGAAGCTCGATCTCGAGAATGCCATTCTGATCCAAGATCACTATCACCACTTAACACCTAAGTTTGAGCAAGAGATCGACAACATCCTTCGACATACTCAACTTGTTTGTACCTACAAACAACTAGAGAAGATAGAAAACTACCCTGATGCGGTACAAAAACTACTACGCAAAGTAACGCGAGTTAAGGCCGATAGAGTACTCAAACAGATTCTGTAAAGCACAACACTAGACGATTAGCCGACACAACGTGTCGGCTTTTTTATATGCCTACACGTTGTTTTCATATGTCTATTGATTGAGATAGTAGCGCCTTTCATGCAGCTACTCTGTTCGATGAACATAAGCCAAAAGAAGTTCAGCGCTCAAGAGGACATCAAGGAATAAGCACAGGGAATCTAGTTGCAATAGAGATAGCTTAAAACGACTTAAGCAGCTCATTGAAACTCAAACGAAAAAAGCCCTGCTATTACTAGCAGGGCTTCTTAATAAGTGGCGGAGCGGACGGGACTCGAACCCGCGACCCCCGGCGTGACAGGCCGGTATTCTAACCAACTGAACTACCGCTCCGCAGCGTGTCTGGTTAGACAATATTCAAAGCCTGGCGATGTCCTACTCTCACATGGGGAGACCCCACACTACCATCGGCGCTGTTGTGTTTCACTTCTGAGTTCGGCATGGA
>NZ_CAWNTB010000049.1:0-7254 GCF_963877065.1 Vibrio sp. V01_P9A10T6 | reverse complement strand
ATATTTTGCGTGTTATCCAAGACTATTAATAGTAAAAACACGATAAATAATAGTAAAAATACAATAAAGCAGAGGGTGAATATAATGAAAATTATGGTAGTTTGCGGCCACGGCCTAGGTACAAGTTTAATGATGGAAATAAGCATAAAAAATATAGTGAAAGATCTAAATGTTGACGCTGAAATCGACCACATAGATTTAGGTTCCGCAAAGGGGACCGTTTGCGACATCTTTATTGGTACAAATGATATAACAGACCAACTAAAATCATTGGGTGTTGAGCCTAAGATTGTGAGTTTGGATAATATGGTCGATAAAAAAGCAATGAAAGAACGTTTGTCAGCGGCTCTTCAAGAACTTGGTGTGTTGTAGGAGGCACTATGGAATTCTTTAATTTTTTAATGAATGACGTGCTTTCTGAGCCAGCAGTGTTAGTTGGCTTGATCGCATTAATAGGTTTGATCGCACAGAAAAAACCATTGACGGAATGCATTAAAGGTACCGTGAAAACTATTTTGGGCTTCATTATTCTTGGAGCTGGTGCGGGGCTAGTTGTTGGTTCGCTAGGAGATTTTGCGACCATATTTCAGCATGCTTTTGGCATTACTGGTGTCGTTCCAAATAATGAAGCCATCGTGTCTATTGCTCAAAAGTCATTTGGTAAAGAAATGGCGATGATCATGTTTTTCGCGATGCTGGTAAATATATTGATTGCACGCCTTACACCGTGGAAATTTATATTCTTAACAGGGCACCACACTTTATTTATGTCGATGATGGTGGCTGCAATTTTGTCATCAAGCGGTATGTCCGGTATTCCATTGATTGCCCTAGGTTCCATTGTCGTTGGTAGTGTTATGGTGTTTTTCCCAGCAATTGCACATCGATATATGCGTCAAGTTACAGGTTCTGACGATGTTGCTATTGGTCACTTCTCTACACTTTCTTATGTATTAGCTGGTTTTATTGGTAGTAAATTTGGTAATAAAGAACATTCTACGGAAGATATGAATGTTCCTAAAAGTTTACTATTTTTACGTGATACACCCGTTGCGATCTCATTTACTATGGGCATCATCTTTATGGTGACCTGTCTATTTGCTGGTGGGGAATTTGTGCGTGAAGTGAGCGGTGGAAAACATTGGTTTATGTTTGCGCTGATGCAATCTATTACGTTTGCGGGGGGTGTGTATGTCATCTTACAAGGTGTACGTATGGTTATTGCTGAAATTGTTCCTGCGTTTAAAGGTATTTCAGACAAACTAGTTCCTAATGCTAAACCAGCATTAGATTGTCCTGTGGTATTCCCCTATGCCCCAAATGCTGTCTTGGTTGGCTTTCTATCTAGTTTTCTTGCTGGCTTATTAGGTATGTTCTTACTCTACATTATGGGTTTGACAGTGATTATTCCTGGGGTTGTTCCACACTTCTTTGTTGGTGCTGCCGCAGGGGTATTTGGTAATGCTACAGGTGGGCGTCGTGGTGCTATTTTGGGCGCATTTGCGCAAGGTTTATTGATCACGTTCTTACCTGTATTTTTAATGCCAGTGCTTGGAAACCTAGGTTTTGCTAACACAACGTTTAGTGATGCTGATTTTGGCGCAGTTGGTATTTTACTCGGCCTGATTGTTCGTTAACGCTCCCAAACAAAAACCGCCCTTCCTATTTGGCAGGGCGGTTTTTTTGACCATTGATTAATTATTTCAAATCACTAAGCGGTAGCCAGTTTACTTTAACACCCGCTTGTAAAAACATATCTTGGCTGACTTTGATCTTATCACCCCAACGGGATAAGAAGTCTTCTGTTTGCTCTGGGCAGTGTACTGCGGAAATCCCAGTTTGAATGATTTTTGCTGCACAGTTTGGGCAAGGAAAATGTGTCACATAAATTTCGCAACCATCCAAATCACGCTTGGCAAACAGGATGGCATTTTCCTCAGCATGCAGTGTTTTGAGGTATTTCATATCACGATCATCGGTGCCTGCACTGTCTGAAATACCATGCGGGTAACCGTTAAATCCAACCGAAACGATGCGATTTTGCTTCGTGATCACTGCGCCGACTTGCGTGGAGGGATCTTTACTCCAAGAGCCAACAAGTTCTGCCATTTGGTAAAAGCGCTGTGCCCATTTCGAAATCATGTGTTGTTCCTCTGACGATTTTCTTGCATTTCCTCAGTAGCGAGGGAGATGTGTGATTAAGATCGACATTAATATCCTAGTTTTCTCACACTTAGTCTAGAGCAATTCTCATTTCTAAATAGAATTCAGCCGTGCCAATCAGTATTAGAGTGAGAGCTCTATCTCATTTCGTGCGGGTATCTTAGCTGCGGCGATAGGCAATTATAGGATTAAGTTTGTGAGAGATCTCTTACACGTATCGTGAGACTTTAACGTTTCGCTATGCAATAAAAAGAGATTTAATTTCTGTAATTATTTGAATTTAAATGATAATTTTCATTCGGTGTCTTTCTGGTAGAGAAAAAACAACAGGTGGGGGATTGCTGAAAAAAGTGAAATCCGTAATCTGAAGTTGTCAGCAGGAAGCGGACACGGAACAGGAAAGACCCAAGGATAGGTCATCTTCAGGACGAAGATTCGATAATTCAGGAAGAATGATCGGCAAGGATAGCGAAGGACATTAGCTGGATGCTGAATAACTAGGATGGTTATCAAGGAAAGTTAATGGACGGTGCAAAGGAAAAGTGCACAAATCTGTCGGGACGACGGAGTTAAGGACACCGCTAGGAAGGCGATGAAAGGGAATGCGCTGAGGGAATTAGCAGACTATCAAGGAATTGATGCAGGGAGCACTTATCAGTAGCTGGATTGCTGCGAGTAAGAACTGGAACCCCACTAAGCGAGAGCTTAGTGGGGTTTTCTTTATTTTTGTTACCTGAAAATAATGGCCACCTGAAAATAATAAGTGGTGAGGTTAACATTGCTTCCTGCGGAGTAACTCCAGATAATAGGTGAAAATAATGAAAGGATATGATGATGATTCGCTTAGCTGTTATTGGAACCAACTGGATTACTGACCAATTTATCGAAGGGGCATTAAAAACGGGGGAATTTCAGCTAGTAGCGGTTTATTCCCGTTCGCTGGACAGGGCGAAACAATTTGCCGAAAAATACGATGCTCCTGCTTTGTTTACTGACCTTAAGAGCCTAGGTGAGAGTGACAATGTGGATGCCGTGTACATCGCCAGCCCGAATGTACTGCATGGTCCACAGTCGATTCAAATGATGCAAGCGGGCAAACATGTTATCTGTGAGAAGCCGCTGGCTTCTGATTTCTCATTAGCACAGCAGATGTATCAAGTTGCCAAACAGCATGGCGTAGTATTATTTGAGGCTTTTATAACCCCACATTTGCCCAATTTTTCCGTTCTAAAACAAGAGCTATCGCAGATTGGCGCTATCCGTAAAGCGGTGCTCAGCTACTGCCAGTATTCCTCTCGTTACCCTAAATATCTCAAGGGTGAGATGCCCAATACCTTTTTGCCCGAGTTCTCTAATGGTTCGATCATGGATATTGGTTATTACTGTTTGGGCTCAGCCATTGAACTGTTTGGTGAGCCTAAATCGGTACAAGCCCAAGCGCATTTACTGGAGACGGGGGTTGATGGTAACGGCAGTGTGATCTTAGGATATGACGGTTTTGATGTGCTATTAATGCATTCAAAAACCAGTGACTCCTATTTGCCGAGCGAAATTCAAGGTGAAGAGGCCGCACTGCACGTTGAGATGATCTCTACCTGCAACCGCATCACGAGAATTAACCGTGGTGGTCAAACCCAAGATCAGAGTATTGAGCAACACGCCAACCGCATGTTTTACGAAGCACAAAAATTTGCAGATCAGATACAGAACAAGACAATAGATGAGCAATGCAAATTACGCTCACTCACCGTTTCCAAATTATTGACAGAAATACGCCGCCAAACGGGCGTGATTTTTCCAACCGATAACCTGTAGTTTCATCGCACAGAGAAGAGAGCAAAAATAATGCAAGCTGAAGTAAAGTGGGTCGAAAATTTCAAGTTCTTGGGCCAATCCCAATCTGGTCATTCGGTGGTGATGGATGGCAGTGGTGGTGCAACCGCGCCTAGCCCGATGGAGATGGTTCTTATGGCCGCGGGAGGTTGTAGCTCTGTGGATGTGGTTGATGGCTTAAAATCGGCCAATCAACAGGTCACTGCATGTAACGCCAAATTGACGGCTGAGCGCCGTGAAACCGCACCGCGGATTTTTACGCTAGTCAATATCCATTTCGACGTATCAGGCGTTGATCTTGACCCTAATGTCGTTGAAAAAGTGACGGCCGATTCATTAGAAAAGTACTGTTCTGTCTGCTTAATGTTAGGCAAAGGTGTCACAATGACTCACAGTTGGGCGATTGTTTAAGCCATTCAATCAATAAGACTAGGAAAAAGCAATATGCTCTGATCTTGCCTTTTCCTGTGCGTTACAGGTTGGTTGAAATTAAAGAGGAAAGTGAAACAGTGAGCTTTTCTCTTTTTTCTTTTGTTTATCCAAGTAGTCTAAATACACTAGATGCATAAGGAGGAACGGCTCATGACCGAAATGGAAAAAATGATGAATGGTATGGTGTTTGACGGTGCAGACCCAGAAATGGAAGCCATTCGTAGTAAAGCAGGACATTTACTGTTGCAGATCAACCAATGCGCCGATGCTACAGCCCGCCATCAATTGCAAACTCAGTTATATCGTCAAATTGGCCAACAAAGTGTGGTGCAGCCTCCTTTCTATTGTGAATTCGGTGAAACAATTTCCATTGGTGATGAAACCTTTATCAACATGAATGTCACTATGCTTGATGGCGCTAAAATCACGATTGGTAATCATGTTTTGATTGGCCCTAACACCCAGTTTTATACACCAGCGCATGCTTTGGATTATCGCAGCCGCCGCTTGTGGGAAACATTTTGTAAGCCGATTACGGTTGAAGATGACGTATGGATTGGTGGCAACGTTGTGATTAATCAAGGAGTCACGATTGGTGCGCGTTCGGTTGTCGCGGCAAATTCAGTGGTCAATCAGGATGTGCCAGCTGATAGCCTAGTCGGAGGCACACCAGCGAGAGTGCTCCGTTCATTAAAAGAAATGAATGGAACATCTGACCTGCATAGTTCAGTTAAGGAAGGGCATCATTGAAGCAGCATAAACATACACTATTTGGTGTTGCGGCTATCTTGCTGTGGAGCTGTCTAATGGGGCTAATCAGAACGGTCACCGAGCAATTTGGCCCAATTGGTGGGGCGGCGCTGATTTACACTGTGAGCTCAGTATTTCTGATGCTTGTCATGGGTGTGCCTAAATTCAAACACTTTTCTCTGCGTTATGTTCTGATCGGTGGCGCGCTTTTTGTGAGCTACGAAATCTGCTTAGCATTAGCGTTAGGTATGGCCAATGATCGCCATCAAGCGCTCGAGATGGCGGTGATTAACTATTTGTGGCCAGCCTTGACGGTGTTGTTTGCGGTATTTCTCAGCCGTAAACCCGTCCATATTCTTGTGTATCCAAGCGTTGCGCTCGCATTTGTCGGGGTTGCTTGGACCATTACTGGTGATAGTGGGTTTTCGGTGATGCAAATATCAGCCAATATTGCGACTAATCCCTTAACCTATAGCATGGCGTTTGGCGGGGCGATTATTTGGGCTGTTTATTGCAATATCACCAAACAGTTAGCCAATGGACAAAATGCCATTATCCTGTTCTTTATGGTTACTGCTATCGCCCTCTGGATTAAGTATTTTCTTAGCAGCGAAAGCACTTTAGTGTTTACCGTTCCAGCAACCTTGAATTTAGCGTTAACGGGTGTGGTGATGGGCAGCGGTTATGCACTTTGGAATGTGGCAATCTTGCGCGGCAACATGGTTCTATTGGCGACTCTTTCTTATTTCACGCCAGTGATTTCAACCTTGCTTTCATCGATCATTTTAGGTGTGGCGCTTGGGCTAAGCTTTTGGCAAGGTGTGATTATGGTGACGATGGGTTCTTTAATTTGTTGGTGGGCGACCAGAGAACGTCAATCGACGGTGCAAAAGAAAATGCCAATAGCCTGACATCGCAACAGCTTTATTATGTATAAAAAAAGCCCTCTCGGGAACGAGAGGGCTTTTTCCGTTTAATTGAGACTGATTAGCGAGCCACGTTCATGGTTAATTGCAGTACGAATGGCAGCTTTGATAAACGCTTATGTAGCGAGCGACGAGTACTTTCGATATCTTCAAGTGCAATCATTTCATTCTCATCAGGGCGAATGTCGACATTGACCCACAGCTCATGACCGACTTTAGTCACCGCAGTCAACTCGATATCTTGCTCTGATTCTTCGCCCACGGCAATGACACCTTGATCCACGGTTTTACAAATCTCTTTGCTTGGTGACATCATCAACAATTCACGCGTTGCCGATTTAAGCATGTCATAAGGCACTTTGATAAAGTAAAACGACATTAATAGCATCATGATTGGGTCTGCATAGACGGCATATTTTGCCCAAGGAGACAAGGTCATCAACCAAGCGGCAATGAAGCCGACCGTTACCGCGACGCTTAATAGCGTGTCCATTTGCCACTGTTTTACTTCAGCGTCAATCAAACCAGAAGAGTAACGTTTACTCTTGTTGACCATGAACCACCACGCAATCGCACAACCAATCACGTTGACTGTACCAAAAACAGTGGCGATAGAAGCATCCACTTCTCGACCACCGCTAAACAATGCCATGACAGCCGAGTACAACGAATAACTCACGACTAACAAAATAACGCTGGCTTTGATAGCAATAACCGCAGGTTCTAGCACCGCGCGTCCAAAGGGAAAAGTCGAGTCAGAAGGTTTACGAATGTAGCGTGACGCCACCAGCGACAATAATGTTAACAGCAAACTAACCAGTGAATACACACCGTCAAACACGATAACCAGTGAACCGACAAGCATACCAACCACAAGTCCGCCACCAGCAAAGCCAGAAGCTAAAAGGGCCGAAATCGTCAAAATGCGATTTTCATTATTTCTTGTTCGAGCACACATAAAAGACTACCTGTTGAAAACATGCTGTTATTTTGGCTTAAAGCACGGTTTTGACAATCTCTAAGTGCATTGGTCGTTGGCTTGAATATTGGGGATTAAGTTTATTTTTAATTAAAACAATTAGTTATGTTGTTATTTTCCTGTCAGGATAATTGACGCTGACTGCCTTTGCTTTATGTTGTTCAAAATGTG
>NZ_CAWNTB010000048.1:0-7379 GCF_963877065.1 Vibrio sp. V01_P9A10T6 | reverse complement strand
CGCTACGCGCTACATCAGGCACTCCGGCGATGGTCGTTGAGCGCATTAATTATAATCAACAGGGTGAACTGATCGATTGTGGCATCGAATACTGGCGACATGACGCGATTTGTATTGAGTCGTTAGCCAAGCTTACTGTGGCCCGCTGAGGCTATGTCCGTTAAAACTAGGTCCGTTAAAACTAGGTCTGTTAAAGCTATGTTCGTTGAAAATTGAGCGCATTCAATGAAAAAGGCGACCTCTATTAAGTCACCTTTTTACTGTGTTATTGCTGTTTATGACTGAGTTTGTGCATCCGTTTGTTTGAGCTGTTTATGCCCATCTTCACTGACGCCACGTTTCCAGTAGCTGCTGATATAAATATAGTCTTTCGCTATCTCTTTTTCATTGCGAAAATACCCTCTTAGCGCGCGCATAGTATCAAATTCACACGCACACCATACCGAGCCATTCTCACCCAGCCAATTTTTCTCGATAACCGAAGTCGCCAAATTGGTGCTGCTATCTTTCACTACCCAAGAGATCTCTATGTTCTCCGGAGCCTGTAGTGCCTGTTTGTCATCCACATGCTCAATTTCAATTACTGCATAACCTTTTGCATCACGCGGTAAGCGTTTTAATTGAGCTGCAAGGGCAGGGATCGCGGTCATGTCAGCGGCTAAGAAAAACCATTTCCCATTGGGATTCAACCCTTGAGCTTTACCTGGGCCAGCGATTGAAATCGTATCGCCAATGGCCGTATGCATCGCCCATCTGACTGCAAATCCGCACTGCTTATCTTCCGCTTCGTGCCGTACAAAATCGATTTCAATGCGATTGTTGGTCGCATCAAAACTTCGAATGGTATAAGTGCGCATTATTGGGCGCTGATCAGGGGTTAACCGTGACAAATCAGTGCCACCATCTTCACTAAACAACAGCTTGATATAATCGCCTTCGTTTTCAAGTGTAAAATGCTCAATTGAGTCACCCTGTAACGTAATGCGTTGCAGGGAAGGCGAAATCTGCTGACTACCCACAACCGTGAGTGGATAGAAAGAGCGTTTAGGTTCTGTTTCTTTTTTCATTATTCTCTAGATTACCGTTTTGTCTTTTGTAGGTATAACCTTAAACTGAGTGCTTAATTGATTCAATGATAATAACTATCATTTACGTTATTTTACTTTGAAGAGATGGGAATATGTAACTTTGCAGATAAAAAGCCCCATACGCATAATGGTATGAGGCTTAATAATGCTCACATTTTGCTGATGTTTAAACTTCGTTAGGTGCAACTTCTGCAAGTTCATCCCGTTCGTTCATTTTTGATGCTTCAAGCATTTTTCGAACAACCAATGAAGCGACGATGGCCACTGCTACCATCACTACGGCTAAGATCGTGAGCATTTTAAAGTAGTCGCCATAAACGCTTTGGACGATATGCTGACTGATCACTTGACCTTTTTCTAATGCGATGGAGGTTGAGAACACCGCACCCACAATGCCGCTTAAGGCGATGGCGACTGAAAAGAGGCTAACCGAAAAGTTTTCGATGTGCTTGGGAGCCACTGACAAAATGAAGGCCACTACTAAACTACCAACAATGACTTCCGCAAAAGCTTGGAAGAAGTGGATCACCAAAAAGACTTCTGGTCTGATGACAACATCAGCACCAATATTCATGACTGCCATGGTTAAAATGCCAAATGCAATGGCGGTAAAGATGAATGCAAAGCCAATTTTAGTGGCTGTTGAAAAATTAATGCCTCGCTTTTCCAGTGAAGAGAAAGTCATAGCAATGACTGGCCCAGCAACAATGCACCACAGTGGGTTCATCGCCATTGATGCTTCAGGAGCGATTGGAATTAATCCAAATAAGTCACCACGCATCGTATTAATGGTTACCATGGTCATGGAGGTCATCATTTGCCCGTAATAGACAAAGAAACAGGTGGTGAGCACCGTCATGATAAGAATAGTGCCCATTTTCAAGGTATCGGATCGATTCGCTTTAAACATCAAAAAGATGAAGTAAAAAATGGCAGCTGCACCAATGGCATAAACGATGTTTTGACCGATGTCCATATTAGAAAACATGAAGAAAACTAGCCCAACCATCGCGCATGATACTGCACAAAAGGCGAGCCAGTTTTTCACGCTTACGGGAGCTTGATCAATCTCAGCTGCAGCATTCACTAATGATTTGTTAAACACAATTAAAGTGGCAAAGGCGAACGCTGCCAAAATGGCTGAGAGCATAAAGCTACCGTGAAAACCGATCACTAAAACAAACATCGGGAATAAATATTGGCCAAGTAATGCCCCCACATTGTTTACCGAATAATTGACAGGGTAACAGTTTTCAAAATGTTCTTGGGAGCTAAAAGTGCGTTTATATAAACTGGGGTAAGAAGGAGACATTAATCCGCGTGCGTAGCTCGCTAAAGCGATGCCTGCTAATGCCATCGCGACGTTGGTTGTTGAGGCACCCAGCACCAGTAGCGTGTAACCAAGAGCAAAAGCGCCGTAGGCAATGGTTAATGAACGATAAGCGCCAAGGAACTTATCGGCAATAAAACCACCAGCGATCGCAAAAAGGGGGCCAATGGATGAAAATGCTCCTACCACCATCATGGTATCAGCTTCGTTATAATCCAAATCTTCTAGAAAAAAACGGGTTAGGATAACCATTACCCCGTAAAATGATAAGCCAAACATCATTTGGCAGAACATCATTGATTTATTGAGTTTATTCCACATATTAATCTCTCCATGTAGTGGATTTTTAGAGTTTATTCCTGTGGATTTTATCATCGGTAGTTATAAATAAATTGAAACAATTATCGCAGAAACCTTACTTTATACACGAGCATTTCTAATGCGTGGCTATCGTTTGAGTAATGTTTAAAAAGTGATTGTTTATTTTATTTTTTGACTCAAGCACTATGCACATGTAGGAGTATTTACGTGTTACCAAACCATACGTTTTAATACTGCTGCTTTCTTGATGTCGATTGCTATGACACAAGTTTTATGGTGGCTGGAATGGAGAGAGAAAAATAACGATGGTAGCCGAGCATCTTTATATCGTATTAGGTAAACGACTTGTTGATCAGCAATTAACATTAGAAGGGCGTAGCCGTGTTGATGGCCTTGTTAAGGCGTTACAACGTCATGACATCGATCATAGTGTCATTGCCTTATGTGGTGGGCTCACGCTAGGGCAACAGATTTCTGAAGCGAAGGCTATGTATCATTACCTTCAATCGGAGCTTACTCGGCTCAATGTGTCACTTTTGAATAACCGCATTTTGCTGGAAGAACACTCGACCAGCACAGTGGAAAATATCGAAAACGTCGCGTTAGAGCTGCAAAAAAACGGTGACATTGACACGCAAAAAATACTACCAGTCACTTTCATTTCTAACGACTATCACTTGCAGCGTATTTTTGAAATTCAGCAATTAATGGATGAGCAAGGGTTACTGCGAGTGCTTAAACAACGCTGTGAAATGATGGAGATCACGCTGGCTATTTCACCGGATCTGCACGATCACCTAGCGGTGAAATACCCTTATACGCATTTAGCCGCGGAACTGTTTCTATTGGTCGATCAACTAACGACTTACCGTGTCTACCTTGAAGGTGTCGTGGCGGGCTCATTTCTGCGCGATCTCACGCAAGTGAGAGCCATTCCTTACCAAATAGCATATGAGGCTATTTTAGCGATCAACCATAAAATCGCAGACAACCCAAAGTGGGTTTTTGTTCGCTGTCTTACGGATTTATTGATGCAGTGTATCAATGCCACAAAGAGGGCGTTAAGTGTCAGTGAGATTCAACCTTATCTTATTTTGTTCGACAGCAACTTAACGTTATTGAATCGATATCTTGATCCTGAAAACCCGTGCGTCGGACGCTGGTGGCGTCAGGGATAGTAACAAGCGAAATAGATGAATCAAAGAGACCCCGCAATGCGGGGTCTTTGCTTTTTAGTCAAGCGACTTATTTCCTGACCAAAAACCGTTTTGAACAAAACAACGTGTTAAGCCGTTTCTAACGTACGCTCTTTGACCACGCTTAGACGCTCGCCATAAATTGGACGTAGTGCTGCCAGTACATGGTTACGAGTTAGCATACCGACAAACTTGCCATCTTCAAGGACGGGGAGATTTTGTGGTTTGTTCACTTTCATGCTTTTTGCGCGCTCTTCTAAAGAGAGTGAGCTAAAACGAGTAGCAATGCCCATGCTAGTGGTAGGGTATAACTGTTCTTTATCAATACATAAAAATTCGGCGATATCAATCAGACGGTCAGATGCATCGATGGCGATAACATCGCGGCTCATAAGATCCACCACTTTTTGCCCTTCGGTAGGGAGGTAGTCTTGGCACCATAAATCCACCATGACATCGTGAGCTGAGAAAAATCCGACCAAACGACCAGCCACATCAACCACAGGAGCACTATCGAGCTGGTTATCCAGCAACATATCAATCGCTACTGCGGTTGGCATTTCCACGCCTAGAGTTACAGGTTGGGTGTTCATAATGTCTTTAACTGTAATTGTTTTATTCATTTTCGTTTCCTTCACTGACGTAATTGTTGCTGTTTCCGTAATGGTGCTGATGTTTGCGGCTTTAAGTTGTGGACGGCGGAAAATAGACCAGTTGGCGAGGCCAACTAACACGGCACCGCCGACAATATTGCCCAAAGTCACTGGGATAAGGTTTGCCATCACAAATTGATGAATGTTCAAATCTGCGTAATGAGTGGCACTGACGCCGATCTGTTGCCAGAAGCTTTCTGGTGCAAAGTTTTGAATCACAATGCCTAAAGGGACCATAAACATGTTGGCTACGCAGTGCTCAAAGCCGCTAGAGACGAACATCGCCACAGGTAAAATTGTCATTGCGGCTTTAGTCATCGCGTTGGCAGAGCTGAACGTTAACCAAATAGCAAGACACACCAGTAGGTTACATAGCACCCCAAGAGAAAATGCTTGAACCGGTGTATGGTGCAGTTTGTGCTGCGCAATGTTCAGCGCATTCAAACCCCATTGACCATCATCCAACTGATAGAGACCAGCCCCAGTAACCAAAAGCAGTAAGAACATGGCACCAATGAAGTTACCGATATAGACCTTGCCCCAAATGGATAACATTTTGCTAAAGCTGATTTGTTTATTGGCCCAAGAAATGCTCGACAATACGGAACTAGTGAACAGTTCACCGCCACAAATCACGATTAAAATCAGCCCCATGCTAAAGGCTAAACCACCCGCTAACCGACTGAGCCCCCAACCTGCGTTAGCACTGCCTGTGGTGACAGTGATGTAGAACAAAAATGCTAAGCCGATAAAAGCACCAGCCATAATGGCAAGGCTCAGTGTCATACCGCTACTTTTCTTGGCTTTGCTTAATGCAAATTTCTCGGCTTCTGCCATCATCTCAATCGGTGAGAACAGCTGTTTATTTTCAGAGTAGGCTGCTGACATACACGCTCCCAAAGCTCAATTTCATAATTACCTCCCAAGTTCAAACAAAGCGTCATGCCTTGCTTCCTATACAGACTAACGAACGGGTCATGAAGTAGTAAAATTGATAATTTTTAGATTACTCATCAAATGAATTGATATGAATAAATGAAAGAGTAGAATAAAACCGTTTGCGCATATTAACTCCCTTGAAATTAAAGGTGTGGCGCGCAGTAGATGAAAGCTAAATAGGAAAAGCAGTGCGGTATTCACTCAAACAATTAGCAGTTTTCGATGCTGTTGCCGATAGTGGCAGCGTCAGTCAAGCTGCGGATAAATTAGCGTTAACTCAATCCGCGACCAGTATGTCGCTAGCACAATTGGAAAAAATGTTAGGTCGCCCTTTGTTTGAAAGACAAGGAAAGCAGATGGCATTAACTCATTGGGGAATGTGGCTTAGGCCGAAAGCGAAGCGTTTATTACAAGATGCTCAGCAGATCGAAATGGGCTTTTATGATCAGCACTTGCTTAGCGGTGAAATCAGTATGGGGGCCAGCCAGACTCCTGCCGAGCACCTCGTCCCGGACCTTATCAGCATTCTTGATAACGATTTCCCAGAGATGCGTATTGAGCTTGGTGTGAAAAGCACCAAAGGGGTGATCGATGGCATCCTCGACTACAAATATGACCTTGGTATCATTGAAGGTCGATGCGATGATAACCGTATTTCCCAAGAAGTGTGGTGTCGAGATCACCTAACAGTGATAGCTTCGGCTCATCATCCTTTTGCCAAATGTAAAACGGTGAGTCTTGCACAGCTTGAACAAGCCAAATGGGTGTTAAGAGAACACGGTTCTGGTACTCGCAATATTTTTGATAGCTCGATTCACCATCTTATTTCCGATTTAGATGTGTGGCGAGAGTACGAACATGTTCCTGTGCTACGCAGTATGGTTGCGAATGGTCCGTACTTAACTTGTTTACCTTACCTCGATGTAGAACGCTTTATTGAGAATGGCCAACTGGTAGCGCTCAATGTGCCTGATCTGAATATGGAAAGAACGTTGTCGTTTATTTGGCGAGCAGATATGGCTGAAAACCCGTTGGTTGAGTGCATTAAGCGTGAAGGACTGCGCATGATGAAAGGACGACCAAGCGTACTTTAAGCTTGTTAATCTGGGTTATGGTTTACTTTGTTACTTCTCAATATGGGGTGTGATAAGTGAAGCTATTGAGTGTTCGCATTTAGCATCAGGTCACACACCCTCATCACCTAATCTAACGCTCATGCTCGATTAGAAAGCACTTTAAATGTGTTGATTTATCGTTTGCGTCAACATTTCAATGAAATAAGTGTGCTTATTGCATTCACTTTGAGACTTTAATCACTAGTCATCCTCAATTGAAGCTTTTAATATCGGCACTTGATTTATTGATGTCGCTATAACAACGGCTTGTCAAATGACAGGCAGATAGCGGCTAAATGAGGGCGCTATGAGCACACTATTTGCGATTTCACTAACGACAGGCATTCTTTCTGGTGTTTGGGGCTGGATAGCTGTTTCGTTTGGCTTACTATCATGGGCTGGATTTTTAGGATGTACGAGTTATTTTGCCTCGCCAACCGAGGGTATTAAAGGTCTTGCAGAAAGTTTGATAACTAATATCAGTGGCGTTTTTTGGGCAATGGTGATTATTCATTCATCCAGTTTGGTGAGCTTGGATATTTTGGGTTACGTGGTCACTGCTGTGGTGGCATTTTTAATGTGCATTCAAGCGTCGAAAGCATGGCTTGGCTATATCCCTGGAACCTTTATTGGCGCTTGTGCCACTTTTGCTGCGGGTGGGGATTGGCAACTGGTTATTCCATCACTTATATTAGGTGGCCTTTTTGGTTTTGCGATGAAAACAAGTGGTATGTGGT
>NZ_CAWNTB010000047.1:0-7448 GCF_963877065.1 Vibrio sp. V01_P9A10T6 | reverse complement strand
CTTCCAAAAAAAGCGTCGATTATTGGCCTACCGATTGTCGCGGCCATCGCATTTTCCTCGTCTATTCAGGATAGCTCCTTACAGCGCCAAATTGAGCTCTCTATTACCGAAACTCAAATTGTTCAGTCGATTTTATCTGATGCTATTGAGGTAAAAAATCTTCCGGATTTTGAATATGAGATTAAATCTGGTGACAATTTAAGTACTATCTTTAATCAACTTGGCTTTGGTTACCAAGACTTGATGAAGATTATGGAAACCGATTTAAACTACCTCGCATTGGATACGTTAAAACCTGGCAACATCCTCAGGTTTTGGAAAGCGCAAAATGGAAATGCGCTTTCCAAAATGGAGCTAGAATTTAGCCTAGTCGAGCGCGCGGTATATTCACGTTTAGATGATGGTACCTATGAGTTTCAAGATGTTAAAATACCGGGTGTATGGAAAGAGTTCGCCATGGTTGGCGAGATCCAAGGCAGCTTTTCTCAGTCGGTCAATTCGATAGGGTTAGGCAGCGCTGAGATAGAACAGATCGTCTCTTTACTTAAAGATAAACTCAATTTCTCTCGTGATCTTAGGGTTGGCGATCGATTTGAAGTGGTTCAATCTCGTCAATTTGTCGGTGAGAAATCGACGGGCAATCGTGAAATCCAAGCGATTAAAATCTACAGTCGAGGCAAAGACGTTTCTGCTTATTTACACCGTGATGGGCAGTACTATGACAAAAATGGCGATAGTTTACAGCGCGCATTTCAACGCTATCCGACGACAAATAAACGCATTACCTCTAACTTTGATGCGCATCGCCTGCACCCAGTCACAAAAAGAGTGGCTCCGCACAATGGTACTGATTTTGGTGTACCAGTCGGTACTCCGGTATTCTCGACTGGCGATGGTACGGTGATCATGACGCGTAAGCACCCTTATGCGGGTAATTACGTGGTGATACAACATGGCAGTACTTACAAAACACGCTATTTGCATTTGAGTAAAATTTTAGTGCGTAAAGGTCAGAAAGTATCGCGAGGTGAGCGGATCGGTTTATCTGGGCAATCGGGCCGAGTCACTGGGCCTCATCTGCATTATGAGCTGATGGTTCGAGATCGCGCAGTGAATGCCATGACCGCCAACATACCAATGGCAAACTCAGTGCCTAAAAAAGAGATGGCGGGGTTTGTTGCAAGGCGTAATGAACTCGATTCTATGCTTCAGCAGCAAGAACTGCGGTATGCCACCAGTGAGTCTTCGGCTGACCAAGAGTCTTAATGTGATAGCATAATGGATATTAGTAATCCCTCACTTTCAGAGTGAGGGTTTTTTATGCGCGCCGTACATGGCTCATGTTGTTCCAGTGAGTCACGATAGAGTGCGGTGTTTCTGGCTTTGAAAAATAGTAACCTTGGATCTGTTCACAGCCCATAGCATAGAGTTTCTCCAGAGCTTCTTGGTTCTCCACCCCTTCTGCGACGAGATCAACTCGAAGTTGATTTGCCAATTGAATAATCAACCAAACTACGCGCTCCGCTGTTTCGTTACACACCATGTTTTTGATAAAAGTGGCATCAATTTTAATGCAATCGATGGGGTAGCTATGGATGTAATTCAAGCTCGAATAGCCAGTGCCAAAGTCATCAAGCGCGATGGTAAAACCAAGTAGTCTGAGCTTATCTAAGATGTATCTAACTTCACTGGTTTGTGAAAGTAGTACTGTTTCGGTGAGCTCAATTGTGAATTCATTAGGCTCAAAGCCGTATTGAGTAATGGTTTGCATTAAGTGTTCGAGATAGCGCTTGGAGTTGATCAGTTCATGTGCCGAACAGTTAAGTCCTAATTTTACCTTGTAGCCTAAGCCCTCCTCTAGCTCAACTTTTGCTAGGCATGCCAGCTCAACAATGCGTTCTCCTAATTCCACAATTAAACCTGACTGCTCAGCAGTGTCGATAAACTCAATCGGTGAAATCGCACCCAGAGTTTCGCTATTCCAGCGAGTGAGAATCTCAAAATAGTTCCACTGTTCTTGGTGACGACTGACGATCGGTTGCGCCACCACAAATAGCTCACTATTTTTACTGGTTAACTTATTGAGTTCACGGCGTAGAGCTTCTGTGATTTGGGTTTGACGATGGTATTGGTCACTCAGATGGGTATCATAGCAACGGATATTACTACCGCGAGTTTGCTTACACTCTTTGAGTGCTAAACAGGCATTGAGAATCAGTTGATCGGCCGTGATTGTCTCTTGAGTTTTCCTTGAAATGCCAATGCTTAAGCTAATTTTAATGCGATGTGATGCATCGACATAACCTGTATTTAGCTTATCCAATATACAGCGGCAGATTTGCAACGGATCATTAGAGAAGGTGATAAACGCATATTCATCCCCAGCGATTCGAAATGCCAAATTCTCTTCCGGAACGCTTTGAATGATGGCATTAGCCACAAACTTAATGATTTGGTCGCCAATATAGTGCCCATATAAGTCATTGATCGATTTAAAATTATCGATGTCTAAATAAGCAAGAGTAAACGGTTCATTGGTTGTTTCAACTAAGCGTTCTAATTTGTCAGCTAGATAACTGCGGTTCATTAAATCGGTCAGGTTGTCGTGAGAAACTTCGTAACTAAGTTGATTAACCAAGCTGTCAGAGCGTTCGCTCAACCACTTATTGCGCAGGCTGTGAACGACTATGTTCGCAATGATTCGGTGGTAGCCAATCACGAATTCCTCATCTTCGATGGGAGAATAGAAGGTAGACACGAGCATTCCGAGTATTTCGCCATTCTTGGCACGTAGGGGAATACCGATATAGGCATCAATCTTATTTTCAATTAGAAACTTGTCATCAGGAAAAATTTTGGTCACTTGTGATGGAAACAGACAGTATTCCTGTTTTGATTTCCACACTTGCTCACACGGTGTTCCCCTGAGCGGATAACCCGTGTCGTTGTTGTCTGGCGTCTCACCAGCATGAGATAAGGTGTGAGCTCTGTAATGCCATTTGTCTAACTCGACGATGCATGTACAGCAGGTTTGAAAATGTGTATGCAGCACCAATGTGGCTCGATCATGTAACTCAGAGCCATCGAGCAGCATGAGCTCGTTAATGGTGTTTAGACTAACTGCATCCCTAGCCAATGATGTTTTAGTCATATGTCGTACTCTGTTTTTTTAGAATATGCACTTAGTGACTATGGTCGACATTGCGCAGTTTTGCCACTCGCAATGATGGGTACTTGAGACGCAAAAAAATAAAATATTGGTTATTCAGCGGCTTAGTTGCAGAGTTTTATGAGTACTTTTTTGTCTAGGATAAATTTGCTCTGGTGGACAATTGTGTGATGGAAATAGACGTAACCCCAATTTAGTTACCTAGCTTCATTCGTTAATTTTTCTTTTAAGTAGTTGAGAAATAAATGAGTTCGAGTGTGTTGATAATCAAGTTTAGGGTAATAAGCGTAAACCGTTGCTTGATCAACGGTGATATCGGGTAGCAAACGTACCAGATTGCCCAAACGTAGCTCTTCTTTGACCATCACGTCGTTGGTGACAATCACTCCCATGCCATTTTTGCCTGCATAGAAAAGTGCTTCTGGATTGGTTGTCGCGAAATTGCCCGATAACGATAGGCGTTTGCCTGTTGAGGTTTTTAATTCGCGCGTTGTGTGTTCTCCCCAAATCAAGACATTGTGCTGTTGAAGCTGTTCGGCGGATTTAGGCATACCATATTTTTCAATATAGTTAGGAGAAGCATAAAAGCCGGCCCTATGTTCAAATAGGGGGGAGGCTTTAAAACTGAGGGAATTGAGTTGGTCAATTTCTCGGCTGATGAATAAATCAAGGTGAAGTTCGGGCAATTGCCCCGGAGTTGTTGTGGTCAGTTGGATTCGAATGTCAGGGTAGCGCTGTAGAAATTCATCTAAATACTGCACCAAAAATTTTGAGCCCACAGAGAGTGTCGCCCCAATTTTTAGTAGGCCAGCGGGAGTTTGGCTGACAGATCGTGTTTCATCAACCACCGATTGCCAACTTTCAAGTTGTGCTTTTGCTCGCTCATAAAAGAGAGCACCCGCTTCGGTTTGTGTCACCGTTCGTGTGGTGCGCTTAAGTAACTGCACGCCAATTTTCTCTTCCAGCCAATGTACTCGTTTACTGATGGCTGAGCTGGTGGTATTGAGCTTACGTGCCGCGCCGTTAAAGCTGCCTTCTTCAACCACTCGCATGTATGTTTTAACATTTTGTATCCAATCCATCGTTACCCTACTCATTCCTCATTGGAACTAATTCATTTCCTGAGTGCTTTATTATCAAATCTGAGTTGCCAATATATACTGAAAACGTATTTTGACACCACACCTACCGACGATAAGAGCTCACTTAGCAATCCATGAAAACTCTCGCTAGCACACCATTTAAAAAGACGCCGATGTTATTGGCGATGATGATCATTGCCACGGGCCAAGTTGGGGTGAGCATCTATTTACCTGCACTGCCGTTGATCAGCCGAGACTTAATGGTTGACCAAGCCAGTATTCAATGGCTCGTCACGCTCTTTTTAGTGACGTTTGGGATGTCACAGCTTTTTTACGGGCCATTGTCTGATGCGGTTGGTAGACGCCCGACATTTTTACTCGGGCAGGGGATCTACTTGGCCGGTACAGTATTGTGTGTCTGTTTTTCGGATAATTTTCATGCGTTGGCTGCTGGTCGCCTACTGCAAGGGCTTGGCGCGGGAAGTGCTTCTGTTCTTGGCCGCAGTGTGCTGCGTGACAGTTATGATGGTCTGCAATTAACAAAGGCGCTTTCTTACATCGCCATCACCGCCTCAATTATGCCAATTATTGCCCCTGTGCTCGGTGGGTGGCTTGCCTTTCATTTAAGTTGGCAGTCCGTGTTTGTGTTCGTATTAGTGTATATCTGTACCATTTTTATTTTAGGTTGGTGGATATTGCCAGAAACGTTGCCATACGCGAAACATCGGTTTCAACCGAAGGCCGTATTGCATAACTACTTGCTACTCTTGAAAAATTCCCAAGTGCTGACCAGCGCCAGTTACAACTGGATCAGCTATTTATCTAGTTTAGTGACTCTGTCGGTGCTGCCTTTTCTCTTGCAAAACAAGCTGGGGTTAACGGCCGCCGATTATGGAACCGTAATGATCGTCCCTTCCGCGGGTTTGATGATAGGCAGTGTTGCCGTTAACTTACTCAATGATCGTTTTTCATCCCAACGTTTACTTGCTTTGGCGATTGTCATTATGGCTTTTGCCGGTGTTTGGTTACTGATAACACCGATGAGCGTGTTCAATTTAGTGTGGGGATTTACTTGGTTAACGATTGCGCAAGGTATCTCATTTCCATTATCCACCAGCATGCTGCTCGGGCCACACAAAACTCAAGCGGGTTCCGTTGCGGCTCTATCTGGCTCCATTCAAATGTGTTTAGCTGGATTTTTAGGGGGATACTTGGTGGAAAGATGGATCACGAGTCAGATGTCGCTAGGCTGGTTCTATTTAGCAACCAGTTGCGCTATGTTTTTGGTGTTGTGTTCTTCCTATCGCTTACGTCAAACCAAATTCGCTTAATGCTGTTTATACCCTTCCGGTTTGAAGTGGTTTAAGTCTAGTGGTGCATTTACATCGTACATGTCGGCACAAGAGAAATAATTTGAGGTATAATCTCGGCGACATTAATTCGACGGAAAAATCAATGCAACAAGATGAATTTCAAGCATTAGTCAAAAGCTTGTGCGAGCAAAAAACACTTCCTCAAGCGTTAGATATGCTGAAAGTATTTGAAGATCAAGATATTGCTGAAGCAGCCTTATCGTTAGTGGGTCAGTTTGCTTTAGCCGAAGTGGATAGGGAGCAACGCATTTACCACGTCGTGTTGCAAGAAAATGAGCAAGGTGAAGAAGAAGAGTTTGTCGAACACATTATGAATGAAGGCGATGACGTTATTAAGTTTGTTGCTTGGTTTTTTGAAACCATGTTTGAAGTTAAGCAGAAAGAAACTTACTTGGCTGCTGGTAAAACCTATAAGCAGCCTAAACGCGGTTAACTGAAAATTAATTACTTTATTTTGTGACTCAAGTCTTGTTTTTGTTCTTTTTTGGACTAATATACACCTCGTTAGGTAAATAAATTACATGTTGAGGTGATTCATGGGTTATGAATTAGGTGGTGCTTACGTTGGTCAACTGATCGCAAAAAAAGCGATGTATGATGCAATGCATGGCAAACCACAAGCAAAGAAAAAGTCTTTCATTAAAACGCTAGTGAAGAAATTCAGCAAATAGTGAATGCCTAAGAATTAAAAAGCCCTAGCTTGGTAACAAGCTGGGGCTTTGCTTTATTTACTGGGGTAAAAATGACTGTGCAAATTCGTCCACCATTCGTCCACCATTCGTCCACAAAGAGTCCGTATACCATTACTGACTAAAGAGTCGGCGGTTTCTGAGGCGTCAGTACTTTTTCTTCTAAAGTAACCAGATACTCTGGGGGGGGCACTACTGACTTTTTTTGGTTAGCCAATCTTCCAATTTATCACACCCGCCGATATAGCGGCTTTCTAGCCAAATTTGTGGCACAGTGACGGGCGTTTTTTGACCAATGATGGCTTTAACTTCTGGGATCATCCGGTACAGCGCCGCACTTTCTTTGACGACATCATGATAGGTGTATTGAATTCCTGCTTCATCCAGCAATTTCTTTGCTTTTACGCAGTACGGGCAAGTGGCTTTTCCATACACAATATTGCCAGTTAACTCGTCACGTTGTGCCCACTCTTTGATCACAGATTGAACCAAAACACCTCGATTTAACGCTTCTCCTTGGCTGATCACTTTACCTTCAACGACCAATATTGGGGCGTGCCATGCGCCCAATTTCAAGGGTTCCCACCAGTACGATAGCCAGTCTTTGACTTCTAACTCGATGGGAATGCCCTCCAGTTCATTATTGAAGGTGTCAGTCAAAATGTCCTTGGTGAGCGTACACTCGCCGCAAGGGATGGTGACTTTAAATGGACCCCAACTTCCAGCCCATCGGTATAGTGTGATTTTTATCGGTTTTGCCATCGTGTTTTCCTCAAGAAGCATTGCTTAGAGAATAGGAAAGAGTTGAGTGACTTTTTATTTCAACGCGAAGATTTTTTTGTTTCCCAATGAGTAATAAAGGCCACTGAAGCGATAATGATGGCAGCGCCAAGCCATAATCGCCCGGGTGGTGCCCAGCCAAACACTAACCAACCCGCCAAAACATTCAGTGGCAGCTTCGCGTGATCAAAAGGTTGCACAAAAGACGCATCTGCCACCGCATAGGCTTTAACTATCGCCCATTGAGCCAGTGCTGTCATCGCACCCGCAAAAAGCAATATGAGCCATAGAGTGCTCCCTTGAGGTGTTTGCCAATCTGGTAAAGCGAGCAGTAGATTGAACGGTGTGATCAGTA